>JAOZQN010000475.1 GCA_029932195.1 Bacteroidales bacterium
TATTTGCATATTGCTTATATGGTAATCTTTTTTAACGAAGCATAATGCTAAAATAGACCTTAAGAAGTGTCGTTTATATATGGTTAACTACTTATATATGATTTACGTAAATTCATTTTTGAAAATTAGTCTGTTTTTTATTAGGCATTTCTATTTCACCGCCGTTATTTGTCATAGCATTAAAAATCTGAAATAATTTATCTTTTTGTTCATCGCTACAAATACTTTTCATATCAAGATAGTATTCAAAAGTTAAATGTTTAAGTTCTTCGTGCAAATTACCTATTTCCTTTGCAAGAGTATGTAAATAAACAGTATCCGTTTTTTCTTTTCCGAGCTGAAGCATTATTTCATTTCGTTTAACTTGCATTTCATCTGTTACAACATTGGCATTTGTGTGAAATTTCTGTCTTATATCTCTAAATTGTTGATGCTGCTCGTAAGTTAAATTTAATTCATCTCTAAAAAATCTGCCAAGATGATTATTTGGAATTTCAATTTGTTCAGATTGATTATTTTGAGAAATAGTCTGCTGAAAATAAGTTTGATAAATTATTGTTCCTACTGTTGAAATATTTGTAATTGCAAGAATTACAATTATCCAAATCAATATGTTTTTATTATATAATTTCATCTGTTTTTGTGTTACTCATTTAATAAAAAAACTTCTATTTTTTCCTGTCCTAAATCATTAAAATAAAATTCGGTTGTCTGCGAAACCAATAATTGTTTTTCTTGCTGTATTCTGGATAGACTTCCGAGTTTTATTCCGCCACCGACAGCAATTAATATAACGAATGATAATAAAACAGTTTGTAATACTTTTTTATAAACAGGAATGAAAATAGACTGATTTTCTTTATTTTTAATATTAATTAATTGTTGGTTAATTCTTGTATATAAAAATGGATTTGGTTTTAAAGTTTCCTTTTTTTCTATCAAATCATAAGTCGTTTTTAATTCAGAATAAAGATTGTAACAACTTTCACAATTCTTTAAATGATTTTTTATTGTTTTATTTTGTTCAACAGAAAGCTCATTATTAAAATAGGGAGTTAATTTTTTATTTGCTGTTTTACATTTCATTTTAATCTGCTTTATTAGTTTGACACAAGTTGATAAAAAAACTTTTGCCTTTTTTTATTTTTTTTTATAAAATTTCAATATTTTTTTTTGAACATTATATTTTGCTCTGTGTATTAAGCCTTCAACTGATGATAATGATAAGTTCATAACTTCGGAAATTTCTTTATACGATAAATTTTCAAATTTATGTAAAGTGAAAGCTGTTTTTTGATTTTTTGAAAGTGAATTAATAGATTTATGCAATAATTCAATTCTTTCATCTTGATTATCTGTATTTTCAGAACTTTGATAATTATCATCTGCAATTTGAATTTCTGTATTTTGTTCACCTGAAAAAAAGTTTTCAATATTCCTTACAATATTTCTTTTTTTATTATCTCGTATAAAATTAAGCGATTTATTAACTGATATTCGATACAACCAAGTAGATAATTTTGCATTTTTCTCAAACTTATGTATAGATAAAAAAACTTCAATAAAAACTTCTTGCGTAATATCTTCCGCATTATTTTTGTTATGCAAAAAACTATTGCAAGTATTTAGCACAAGCGGTTGATATTTATCAACAAGAATTTTAAAAGCTGTTTGATTAGCTACTAAAATACCTTTTATTAGTTCTTTTTCGGTCATTGACTGAAATTTCAAATATTGAAATATAAATTTTTATGTATTTGACACAATGAAAGTAAAAAACTTGTGTATTAAAAAAAGTTTTTTTACTATCTTTGTATTTTTGTATGAAAATCACTATACAAATATATAGCAAACAAAAATAACTTTGCCTATTATCATTTATTTCGTATTAGTTCCTTAAAATTTGTATTATGAAAAATAAAATATTTTTATTAACTTTTATTATATTCCTATTATCCGCTTGTAATCAGAGTGGGGCTAATAAAAAAGAAACAACAAATCTTGATAGTATTAAAAATGTGATAATTACCGACAGTCTGAATGATATTGAAGATATCTCCTACGAAAATTACGATTATTCGCAGGACATAATTATTCTTGACTCGGTTGAATTATTAAAATGGAATATAGATAAGAATCCGCAAGGTGTTTATAATCAGATAAAAAATTCAGTAAAAAAGAAAAAGCAAGAATTATCGTTAGCTTATGCGAGTGGAAATGATAGCATAAAAAAAATCATTATAAAGGAAGCTGAAAACTATATTTACGAAACTTTGTTAAATAAAATTATTCCGCACTGGTATGGAATGTCGTGGGATATTTCTGGATACTCTGCCGTTCCACAAGAAGGCACAGTTGGTTGTAGTTATTTTGTGTCAAACACATTGTTGCACATGGGGTTTAACCTAAACAGGTATAAAATTGCACAAGCAGATGCTACTACTATTGCTCGTAGTCTTCAAACTAATAATGACTTAATCATTCTTAATAATAAAACGCCAGAATATTTAGTTGATTATGTAAAAACCAATTTAACCGAAGGCATATATACCATTGGTTTAAGCTGCCATGTAGGATATCTTTTGTATAGAAATGGTCAGGTCTTTTTTATACATTCCAACTACTATCTTCCTACCGTCATTATGATTGAAAAAGCAATGGATTCTAGTGCTTTAGTTTCATCAATTTATATTATTGGAAAAATTACTACAAATGAAACAACTATTATAAAATGGTTAACAAATAGTAAGTTTGAAGTTATTAATTTGAGTTAGGAATTTAGGAATGGCTACGAAATAACTTATAACAGTTATTGACTTGTTGTTTTAAAGTGCTTTTGGGTTTTTCAAACGCCGAAAGTTTTTTGTAAGCTCAACCTTCTGGCGTTTTTTTTAACCCAGAAGCGTTTAAATTAAAAATAAATAAATTTATGACTTGTTTATTATGAAAAAACATCTATCTCTCATATTATTATTATTGTTTGTATTTGCATGTGGTCAAAAACAGCAAAAAACAATTGATTTTCTTAATCTTAAAGAAATTGAGATGGAAGAAGATTTAATTGAGAATATTTTAGTTAAATTTCATCAAATATCAATAGAAAATCCAGCACAAAACAAATATCTACTTGATAGTCTTTTATCAATTACAAGTTCATTACATAATATTTCAAAAATAGTAGATAAAGTAAACGAAGATAAAGATGATAGGCGAAAAATAAATATGAGGAAAGAAGAACTCTATGATTCTATTAGTTTGTATGAAAATAGGTTAAATAAAATAATTCAGCTTTTTGAATTAGATATAAAAAATGTTGATTTTGAACAGAATAAATATAAAAAAGGGAAGTTTAAGTTATCGGTCGTTAATCTTTTATTTTATAAAATTAGTGTAAAAACACTAATGGTTGCACAAGCAATGGAGCAAAAATATTTCGATAACTCTCTATACAAACAGAAAGTTAAAATTCTAATTTATCCCAAAGAAAAAAGAGTAAAAAAAGGAGATGTAATTGAAATCAGTCTAAAAACGGCAATTGTTTTTGATTATCTTTCAAAATTAGGATTGGTTGTGGGAAACGACACAATACCAGAAAGAACAAATTTTACTTATTATTTTAAACCAAAAAAAATAGGAGAATCAATGCTCGAAGCACAAACGTTTAGGACTTTTCCGTCTGGTGTTATCGGTTATGATTCAATATTAATAGAATATAACGTTTATAAATAATGGAAAAAATAACTTTTCACCTTTTAATTATAATTCTAATTTCGTCTTGTGGTGTTTCAAATAATAACGAAGATATTTATATAGATTATATCTCAACATCCTATCAAACTCGTTATTGTGAAAAAACTTGGACTGGAAATTATTTTGAAAAACTTCGTAAGGAAAAAAATGATTTAGTAGATAACTGTAGAGAAGAGTTTATATTTTGGTATGAGCTATCTCTTGAATTACACGAAATAACTAATGAATTTTACAATAAAATAGAACAAATAAAACTTGATATTTGTAAAACTGATAGGATCACAATAACAGATTTACAAAAAATAAAGCAAGAAAAATATTCTTTGGATAAAGAGCAGGTAGAAAAATTAATTGAAATTACAGACCTTCTTAAAACGTTTTATATAGAATCAGCTAGAGATTATGGAAATCCTCATTTGTTACTTTATATTGAAGAAGTAACAGAAAAGTGGCTTAATCAGAATATATTAGATAGCGAAATTGTAAACTCACTTGAATTAATAGCAATTTTATCAAAAAACCAAAGAGATATAATCGCTGTAGAAAAAGTAATGTTAAATTACTACAAGTCTTCTGGTGAACGCAAAGGGTTTCATTTTAATTCTTTAGTTTATTTTATTGATTATAAAGAAACAGATATAAAACTTGGAGATAGTTGTTATGTTAGTATAGATGTTGGATATAATGAAGCCGAAAACATGAATCAAGTTTATGTAAGTGGAGAGAGAATTTTTCCAGAAGATGGTAAATTTATTTATAGAAAAAACACAAAAGATTGTGAAATTGGCAAAATAACAGAACTTGGAGAATATCATATTATTCATAAATATAGAGACGATACTTTAATTGTTCCGTTTACAATAAAATATAATATTGTGAAGTAATTCCTAATGTTTATCGTTCTTAATTATAGTTAGTTGTGGAGCTGTATGTCATCATTTTTCACATATAATAAACCAGGAATATATGATAAGTAGGTAATCATATATAAACGACACTTTTTAAGAGGCTATTTTTGTATTAG
>JAOZQN010000047.1 GCA_029932195.1 Bacteroidales bacterium
CAAAGACTTTTATTTGTTCATTGTCAGTAAAAACGCTATTAACTATTATTACTGGCTTATATTCTTCTGTATCTAATTCAAACTCTTCTACGCAAGAATTAAATAAAAATAATACAATTATAAAAAATAAAAATCTTTGTTTCATAATTTTTGTTAATTAAAAATCCTTGCAAATATCAAAATCATTTTAATAAAGTATTAGAAATGCTTTTTTAACATGCAAAACGAAATATTTAATTATCAATGAAAATGGAGTCTCTTACAAATGAATACCCTGTAAAAATGCCATATCCATTTTCTATATTAGAAAATAAAGAAATTGGAGTATATTGGTTCGAAAAACCTGTTTGAAGGTCAAAACCTGTGTCGTAGTGTGAATTATTTATATTCTTTCTTAGTTGCTTCTGGTAATTATAGTAATCTTCGCTAATTGTTCTTAGTTCTACTAAATAAAAATCAGGCTCTTGTGAAACACGATCTCCCAAAATGGTGTCATAAAAGGTTGTATTACCTGTTAATACTTCAAAATTATGACTTTGGTTTGCAAATTGTTTGTCTGTAAATATATAGGATAGACCACCCAAAGTCATATTTTCTTGAAGAATAATATCAATACATAAGTCGTTCATTACTTCGTAAACATAAAAATAATAATCTCCAAATTCGTCATAATCATGCTCAAGATATTTAGTATAAACTATCATTTCGTAAAAATTATCTTCATCTACAACATCTTGAACATTAACATTTAATTTGTAGTGAGGATAATCCATTTCGTCTGTATATGCGTAACCCAAGTAGTTTATAGAAGTAATGTTTGCATTTTTCGGTATTATAGCCTCCGACGATACAGATGTAAAATCGGGTGTAGATACTTCTATTTTATAAGGAGTTTCTTTTTGTGCGAGAATATTTCTGGTTTTATAAAAAAAACTATCTTGTAGATATAATATCTCTTCTGCGTTGTTTTGCAAATTTGTTATTTTAACAGTAGCATCTTTTATTGGTTCATGCCTAATATTAGCATAAAAAGCACTATCTAAAAGAGGAGAACGCTCGTAGCTATTTCCCCACGAACTAAAAATACTACCAGATTGCATAACAAAGACTTTTATTTGTTCATTGTCAGTAAAAACGCTATTAACTATTATTACTGGCTTATATTCTTCTGTATCTAATTCAAACTCTTCTACGCAAGAATTAAATAAAAATAATACAATTATAAAAAATAAAAATCTTTGTTTCATCATTTTTGTTAATTAAAAAATTTTTTCAATACGAAAATAATTATTGTTAATAGCATCATCTCCTACAAGCTCATTCCCCCAAAAAGTGATTTCTTTTATAGAACCTGCATAACCTGAAAAATACCAACCAGGGAAAGAATATGTCGCCTTATAAAATTCGAACGTACTACCAGAAGAACGTTTCCATGTTAGCATAAAACCATTTGTATACTTAAGCTCTGTTTTTTTATATCTACCCCATTTTTTTTTGTAGTTATGAGCATTTGCTTTTACTCTTTTAGAAGAATAATATTTAATCTCGGCTGTTAATTTATATTTTCCTCCAAATTGAAAATAAAAATACTCTTCAACATCATCAGACCAAACAACATAACCTAAGCCTTTTAATATTTCTATTTCTTTATATTTTTCATTATTATTTACATTGTAATAATCATTCATTGAGATTGTTTTCCTACCTAATTTACCATCTTCAATAATTAGCTCATCTTTGCCAAAAGTATAAATAGTATTGCCAACTTTTACCTTACCATCATTATTTAATAGAACTGCGTAGTAAAAGTCAAAAGTATTTATTTCATTATTACTATCTACAACCTTATCAAAACTACTTACTAATTTAGAATTTTCCTTTTTCCACAAGTCTTCTTGCTCTACTCGGTCGTTGATAGCTGCACTTTGTTTTTCAAATTCACAATATTTTGTAAACATAGAAGAAAATTCTTTTTCATTTTCCCAATTCTTTCGCTCTTGTGTTTCCATATCATTTAACTTAAATAACACAGTATTAAACTCTTCCATGTTTTTAAAAACCAACATATCTTCTTCTTTACTTATACTTCTTAGGTCAAAGTTTTCAACTTTCTGCTGTCTTTTTTCAAAACCCTCTACACTCTTCTCCAAACCTTCTTTTTCGTTTGGTTCTACTAACTCAGTTTTATCACAACTTGTTAAAAACATTCCGCCTGCAAACATAAGTATTACAGATACTAAAATCAAAGAATTTTTAATCTTTTTCATTTTTAAATTTAATTTAGTTATTAATTTGCTTATTATTAGAATATTAAACACTATTTATGCTTAATATTTCAGACTGCAAATACATAAAAAAAAAAATGTTCTGCCAAATAAAAAGACAATTATTTTTGATTTATTTTTTCTAATATCATTTTTCCATCTGTTTGCACTGTTCTTATCTAACTATTGGATACCCACATAGCGTTGTTTTTTTTCGTTATAAAGTTTTCGCCTTTGCCAAAGTTTTTTCACTTTGGCAAAGTTGTAACTCGCAGTATATTAGTGGTCTCCACAACTTTAACAAAGTAAAAAACTTTGTCAAAGGTATTTTCTTTGTCCAACTTTACGTTGATAATCAACTATTGTTCTAAGAACTAAGCACTTTTTTTAAATATTTCCCTGTGTGAGATTTTTTACATTTTATAATATCCTCTGGTGTGCCTTCAAAAACTATATTTCCGCCGTCTGCTCCACCTTCTGCTCCAATATCTATTATCCAATCGGCATTTTTTATTATTTCTAAATTGTGTTCTATAATAATTATTGTGTGTCCGTTGTGCAAAAGTGCATTGAATGCGGCAAGTAATTTTTTTATATCATGAAAATGAAGTCCCGTTGTTGGCTCATCAAAAATAAACATTGTGGGCTTATCTTTTTTATCATGAATTAAAAAAGAAGCGAGCTTAATTCTCTGACTCTCACCACCACTGAGAGAATTTGAGGCTTGTCCAAGTTTTACATATCCCAAACCTACGTCTGCCAAAACTTGTAATTTCTGATAAATTTTGCGTTCCAAAAGTTGTGAACGTCCAAAAAAATCAATGGCATCATCTACCGTCATATCAAGGACTTCGTAAATGTTTTTGCCCTTAAATTTCACGTCCAAAACATCGTCTTTAAAACGCTTTCCGTTGCAACTTTCACAAGTTAGAATTACATCTGCCATAAATTGCATTTCAATAGTAATTGTGCCATCTCCCTGACACTCATCGCATCTACCACCATCTACGTTGAAGGAAAAATGCGATGGCTGAAATCCATTTATTTTAGAATGTTGTTGTTGCGAAAATAATTTTCTTATGTCATCGTAGGCTTTAATATAGGTTACTGGATTGGAACGAGACGAACGACCAATCGGATTTTGATCTACAAATTCTACATTTTTCAACTTGTCAAAATCACCTTTAATTTCCTCAAAACTACCAACTTGTGATGAATAAATATCAAATTTTCGTTGCAAGGCGGGGAACAAAATATCGCCCACCAACGACGATTTTCCAGAACCACTTACTCCCGTTACAACGGTCATTATTTTTAGCGGAAAGCTAATATTTATATCTTTCAAATTATTTTGTGTTGCACCAATAATTTCAATTTTGCCATTCTGTTTTGAATTTTTTCTACGATTTTTGGGAACATCAATTTTTTCTACGCCAGTTAAATATTTTGCCGTCAGGCTATTTTTTGCCTTAATCAACTCATCTCTATTTCCCTGAAATACAATCTCTCCACCGTTGCTACCAGCAAGTGGTCCCATGTCAATAATTTCGTCTGCTTCTCGCATCACATCCTCATCGTGTTCCACAACTACAACCGTGTTACCAATTTCCTGCAAATTTCGTAAAACTTTTATCAATCTATTACAATCTCTTGAATGCAAGCCAATTGTAGGCTCATCAAGAATATATAAAGCACCTACCAAACTACTCCCGATAGAAGTTGCCAAATTTATCCGTTGCGATTCGCCTCCCGAAAGAGTAGAAGATAATCTATTTAATGTCAAATAATTAAGTCCTACATTTAATAAAAAATCAAGGCGACTATTTATTTCTATCAAAATTCTTTTTGTAACTTCTTTTTCGTAATCGGTGAGTTTAATATTTTTAAAATACTCTTTTAAATCGCCAATTTGCATAACCACAAGGTGTTGGATTGGACGACCTGCAATTTTGACATAAGAAGCCTCTTTTTTTAGCCTTGTTCCCTTACAATCAGGGCAATTAGTTTTTCCTCTGTATCTGGCAAGTATTATTCGGGACTGGATTTTATGTGGTTTTGACTCCAAAATTTTAAAAAATGGATTTATTCCTTCAAAATATTCATTACCATTCCACAAAAGCTCTTTTTGTTTATCTGTGAGCTGATTATATGGTTTATGAATTGGAAATTTAACTTTTTCGGAGACTTCAATAAGCTGATTTTTATAATATTGCATTTTTTCGCCTCGCCAGCACGCCACTCCATCTTCAAATAAAGATAATTTTTGATTTGGAACAACCAGTTTTTCACTAATTCCTATAATTTTGCCAAAACCACCGCACAATTTACACGCCCCAATAGGATTGTTAAAATTAAAAGTGTGAACCGTAGGCTCTTCAAATTCAATACCATCAGCTTCAAATTTATTAGAAAATTCTTGATAAATATCGTCATCTTTATTAATAATTTTTAAAACTGATTTTCCACGTCCTTCAAAAAAAGAAGTTGCTACGGAATCTCCAATTCTACTTATATTGTCTTCATTATCAGATACTTTTACTCTATCAATAATTATAAAATAATTATCTTTTTTTGCAGAAGTTTTTGTAATTTTTTCTTTTTCAGATAAAATATCTTGGATTTTTAAGGTATCAGAACTTTCCAAATTCTTAACTTTTTTTGTTTCAGATTTTTTTAAGTTTTGAACTTTTAAAATTCGTGTATATCCTTGTTGCTGAATAATTGTAAGTTGCTGAATAATAGACCGTTCTTTCGGAAAATATATTGGAGCAAGAATCATTACTTTTGTTCCTTTAGGATATTTTAGAGCAAAATTAACAACATCGGTAACTGTATGCTTCTCCACCCTCCTACCCGATTTTGGCGAAAAAGTAGTTCCTATTCGTGCATAAAAAAGTTTCAGATAATCGTAAATTTCTGTGGAAGTGCCAACGGTAGAACGAGAATTTTTGGTATTTACTTTTTGTTCAATCGCAATTGCTGGAGGAATACCTTTTATATATTCCACTTCGGGCTTTTTTATTTTACCTAAAAATTGCCTCGCATAAGACGAAAGACTCTCAATATAACGACGTTGCCCTTCGGCGTAAAGCGTGTTGAACGCAAGCGACGATTTCCCCGAACCAGATAAACCTGTGATAACCACAAACTTATCTCTCGGAATATTTATGCTAATTTCTTTTAAATTGTGAATTTTGGCATTTTTAACCTCTATATAATTACTTTCTGTTATGTCTGTTTTACTTTTTGGCATAAAAATTGGATATTTGTTAGTAGTGAAGTTTTTCAAGTTACAGGTTGCAGGTTGCAAGTTACAGGTTTCAGGTATTACGTAAGGCAAACCTAAAATCTTTGCAACCTGAAATCTGTAACTTGTAACCTGTAACCTGAAATCTGTAACTTGCAACCTGAAACTTGTAATTTGTAACTTGCAACCTGTAATCTGCAACTTTTCTGCAAAAAAACAACTTTTTTCTTAAAAAATCAAATCATTTAATCACATAAAAACACAATTTCGTGTATTAAAAACATTGTTTCACCACAAAAGTATTAACATTTTTTTCATATTATAAACATTTTTTGTTACTTTGCGTAAACAAAAGCAAATGGAATTAAGGAATTTGAAAAAATTGAAGTTGTGAAATTTTGAAAAACAAATTGAATTTAAAAAACTTAAAAAAACTTGCTTATTGGAAAACCCTACCCTAAAAAACGCAAAAAATAACCTAAAAATTGAGAAAACCATGACAACTAAAAAAATAAAAGATCAGGAATTAGTAAAAAGTTTCGTAGCGGGTAATCAATCAAGCATGGAGCAACTTGTTAAACGTCATAAAGATAGAGTTTACACTTATATTGTGATGATAGTAAAAGATAAAATGCTTGCTGAAGATATTTTTCAGGAAACATTTATCAAAGTTATAAAATCATTACGAAGAGGAAAATACTCGGAGAAAGGAGTATTTGTTTCGTGGGTAATTCGTATTGCACATAATTTAATTATAGACCATTTTAGAAAAACAAAACATTTACAAACGATTTCTAACGGCGAATCGGAGATGGATATTTTTAATGTTGAAAAATTTTCGGATAAAAATATTGAAGATATAATTATCCAAAAACAAATTGAAAATGATGTAAAAAAATTAATAGATGAGCTTCCAGAAGACCAAAAAGAAGTTGTTTTATTAAGACATTACGGAAATTTAAGTTTTAAAGAAATATCTGACCAAACTGGTGTAAGCATTAATACCGCCTTAGGTAGAATGAGATATGCTTTAATAAATTTACGTAAACTAATGGAAGACAAAAAATTAGATTATGTGTTGTTTTAAAACAAAAAAATCTCAATTTTAGGGTTTCTATTCACCCCCTCACTTGAAGTGAGAGGGTGAGTATTCTTCTTAAAATGAGAGATGGATATTATCCAACTACAACTTCGTAAAACTTATCGGTATCAAAATATTTATTAGATAATTCTAAAATTTCTTTTGACGTAATATTTTTTATTCTATCCAATATTTTATCGTAATAACTGTAATCTTGCTTGTATAACATAAGTTGCCTGAAAGCATGACTTAGAGCAAAAGGTCCATTTAACCCTCTTTGTAATTGCCCCATCATCTGATTTCTCACAAGCTCTAATTCGTTAAACGATATTTCTTCTGACTTCATTTTTTCTATTTCATAATAAATCTCTTTTAACGTCAAATCTTTTACTTTTTTGCCTGCTTCTGTTGATATTATTAAATATCCAGAATTTATAAGCGAGACAATTCCCGAACCAATTCCGTAAGTATATCCTTTGTCTTCTCTAATATTTTTCATCAGGCGAGAGCCGAAAAAGCCACCAAGTATTGTGTTCACAATTTGCATATCAATAAAATCGTGATGTTTTCTATTAATCATTCTTGCTCCTATTCTAATTGCAGATTGAACAGCATTTTTCTTTTCAATATATATTTTTTGCTCCTTTTGAGGAGTAATTTTATATTCTTTTATTACTAACTCATCTATTTTTTGAAATTTTCTTTTTCCTAAATATTTGTTTATAATCTGTTTGTATTCTGGTTTTATTTTCCCCGAAACAATTATTTTACAAGTATTTGCAGTATAATATTTCTCGTAAAAATCCTTTATTATTTCAGTATTAAGTTTGTCGAAATCAGATAGTTCAGCAGAAGTTCCATAAGGATGATTTGTGCCAAAAATAGCTCCCTTAAATTTACGATTTGCAATTTTCTCTACTTTTTGATTGCTAATAATAAATTCTTGTTTCTTATTTTCAATAGCAGTTTTTAACTCGTCTTCCGGAAAAATTGAATTTTCGGTAATATCTGAAGCAATTTTAATAATTTTTTCTAAATATTTACCAAGTGTATAAATTTTTATACTTCCTGTATTGTAGCCAATTTCGGTATTAATATCTGCTCCATAAAAATCTATTTCTTCGGCAAGTTGTGCCGAACTATTATTTTTTGTGCCACCGAGCAATAAATGATTCGTAAAAGAAGCCAACAAAGGCTGTTCTTGATGCCAAATTCCAGCATCGTAAATTATATCTATTTTGAGAATATCCTCGCTCCCTGCATTTATAAAATGAATTGGAATACCATTATCCAATTTTAAACTCTCTGTTTTAATAATATCTATTTTTTCAATTTTCTGAAACTTGGGTTGTTCTTTTCTATTTAGGTTTGTCATGTAAGTTGTTGATTTGATTAATTGTAGGGCACTCCTAAAAACCCAAATCTCTGCGTTATTCAAAATTTGTAAAATACTCATTTACAAGAGTAAACTCAAATCTTAAAAATATTGAAAAGCCTTGATATTTGAGTTTTTAGGAATGCCCTGTATTTCTTTTTCAAAGTAAATATTTTGCCAAAAGTAAAATAATATTTTAAATATTAAGTTAAATAATAAAAATCTTTTGTTTTTATATTTAAAAAATAATTACTTTTGGGCGTTTTTCATGATTGCCAATTTCGGCGTTACTTTTGACATTTTAAAATACTCATTTACAATAGTAAACTTCAATTCTAAAATATAAAAAAAGCCTTGACACTCCTAAAAATCGCCTACATTTGTAATATTTTATAAAATTAATAATTAAAACCATAAAAAAATGATTAAAAAGTATTTTGTATTATTGTTAGTCTTAGCAATAGTAAACCAGGGATTTACACAGCATAATGTAGTAGATAACTTTAAAAATAACAAAAAAAAGTGGCCATTAGTAGATAACAGTTTACATGAAGTAAAAATTGAAGATGGTCTGCTAATAGTAAATATTTTTGACACAGATGCAGACGTATATATTACAAATGATTTCAGGTTAAACTCTGACTATGACTTTGTTATGGAGTGTGAATTTACAAAATTAGAAGGAGCAACAGGAGTAGGATTTTTATGGGGCTTTAAAGATGAGGAGAATTATAATCGTTTTCTAATAACCACAAGAGACCAAGAATTTAACGCTATAACACTCAAATATGGCGAAGTAGAATGGCTTGCTGACTGGACTTTTTCAGAATCTATTAACCTTGACAGTAAGATGAATAAATTAAAAGTAGAAAAAATTGGTAGTGAGATAAAATTATATGCCAATGATGTGTTTTTAACTACAATTTCGAACACAGAAATGTTTGGTAATAGAGTTGGCTTTTTTGTAGGAGGAACTTCTAAATTTGAAATAGATAATTTTAGCCTTACTTTTGAAAAAAAAACAAAAAGAAAAAGAGATGAAAGAGGAGCATCGGCAAGAAAAGATAATTAAGTTAATGAACAATTAATAATGAATAACTGGTTTATACCTGAGTCAGACAAGCTAGAAAAGTTTTGAAATTTTGAATAATATTATGCAAAAAAAACAACGATTTTCAGGATTAAGATACTAATAACATGTTACTTTTTGAAGTTTTAAAACACTCATTTACAGAGGTAAACTTTAATTATAAAATTTCAAAAAAGCATTTAAATTGACACTCATGAAAAACTTCTTCCTGTTTTTAGACGTTCCCAAGTCCTAATTTTTAATTTACCAAAGGCAAACTAAAAATTAGGACTTGGCAAGTCGGGACATTGACAGCGAAAGATATTTTCCCAAGCTTTCATTTTGTAATCAAGTAATATACAACCCTAATAAACAAATAAACCTATTTTAGGATAATCATTTTTCTTGTTTCTGTAAAATCGTCTGTTTTAAGTTTGTAGAAATATTGACCAGCAGCTAACTTGCTTGCATTAAATTCTATAGAATGCTCACCAGCGGTTATATAACCTTTGTATATTTCTGTAACTTTATTTCCATGTGTATCAAAAATACACAAGTTGATATTCTGATTTTTTGATAATGAAAATTCTATTCTTGTTATAGAATTAAAAGGGTTTGGTCTGTTTTGTTTTAGAATAATATTACTTGGAGCTGTTATATCAGAACTATTTGTATCGTAAACTATTTTGCCTTCAAAAAAAGTCATTTCAATTTCCACGTTTGGAATATTTTCTGTGCTAATTTCAAATAAATTTTCGCTCAGCACAATAATATCTGCTTTTTTTCCTACTTCAATAGAGCCAATTTCATTTTCAAGAAAATTAGCATAACTCCCATTTATAGTTGCGGCATCTAACATTTGTTCAAGATTAAAGCTCTCATTTACAGGTGGTAATTGTTCACCTCCTACATCAGACCTTGTTATACCATTGTAGATAGCCAATATTGGTTTTGGCTCGGAGGTAGGCCAGTCGCTGGCAACTGTAACATTAACATTTGCATCAAGCATACTTTTTATCGGATATGTATTATTTGCACGCTCTTCGCCAAGTGCTGGTAGATATACGTCCCAGTAAGTTTCATTTTCTACCATCCAGTATTGACAAATGAGTGCACTAACATCTAATTCGCCCATTCTAATTATATCTTCTGGTTTTATGAGTTGGATATGAGCCAATAAAGGTCTGTTCTCTGTCTGTCCTAATTGTTCCAGAGCATCTAAAGTATAAGAAGCCGCACTGTCTCCAATAACATGAACATGAATTTGATAATTTTCGTTATTTACTTTTGTAAAAGCATTTGCCATGTCTGCATCATTCCAATTTTTCATACCAAAATATCCAGGCTCATTACTGTAAGCTTCTACAAGTAAGCCTGTTCCTTCTTCAATAGTTCCGTCTGCCAAAAATTTAAAAGTATTTACCTGAAAATGTGGGTGTGTAAAATCTTCCGACAAACTAATTCCATAATCTATATCTTCCGAAAAACCGTATTCTGAATTTGGGTCAATATACCATGCTCCCCTAAAACGAACAGTTAATAAACCATCGTTTGCCAATTCGTTGTAGGCGTTGTAATAATTTGGGTCAAATTCTACCCAGGCATCGTGAGCTGTAGTTATACCAGCCTTATTAAGAAACTCTTGCGACCAAAGTAACGATGTTTTATAATCGTCTTTTGACGGTGCCGGTAAAATATTCCAGACAAGCGACATTGCTGGCATTTCTTGTAACAATCCAGTAGGCTCGCCTGTTTGAGGGTCTTTTACAATAATTCCTCCTTCGGGATTTGGAGTGCTAGCAGTAATTCCTGCTAATTCTAATGCTTTGGAATTTACCCACATAGCATGAATATCATCAGAAATAATACCAATAGGACGCTCACTATCAATAGCATCGAGGGATTCCTTTCCTGGACCTAAATCACCATAAAGTGAAGTAGCAAAACCATTTCCCATAATTCCGTCCATTTCGGGGTGTGCTTGTGCAAACTCTGTAATTGCCTGAATATACTCTTCATGAGAATAAAAATCGTATAAAACTGCTGTAAAGTTATGAGCATAAGCTGTTGAAAGCGGGTGCAAATGACTTTCTACAAAAGAAGGCATCGCAAATTTTCCTTCAAGGTTTATAACTTCTGTCTCGTCGCCAATAAAATCTCCTACGCCATCTGTTGTGCCTACATATTGAATTGTTCCATTTTTAAATGCGACTGCTTCTGCCCAACTTTTTTCTGCATCTACGGTATAAATTTGCCCGTTAATAAGAACGGTATCTGCTACTTGTGCTTTTGTATTGTAGCTAAATAAAATAAACATTGTTGATAATATTATCAACCATAAAAATCTGTAATTTTTCATAAAAAAAGGAGTTAAAAAGTTAAAAGTTTATAAAGTTAAAAATTTCAGGAATGCCCTTTAATTTTATAAACTTTGATTTTACAAAAATACAGAAGACAATATTTTATTGCAATTTTTTTCAATCTATGGTAAGAAATAACAGATTATTGGTGTTTTTTTTTCAATGAAAGGTGAAAATAAGAGAAGACACAGCAGATGTTGAAAATAGTGCAATTGGTAGATAAAAAACGTAGTTTTATTGAAATAATAATAGGATTTTATTTATTTTTACTTTAATTTGTAGAAAAATTAAGATTTTATGACAAAAAAAAGAACAATAATAATAATGTTGCATATCGGTTTTTGGTTGCTAACATTTTTGCCTTATATTGATAAATCGTATGTCGAATTTGTAGGTTCGGATTTAAAATATCTTGTAATGATTGAGTTTTACTCACTCGTATTTCCTTTTTATATCAACTATTTTCTTTTTTCAAAACTAATTGAGAAAAAGAAACATTTATATTATATTTTTATAATTTTTGGGTTTACAGCTTTTTATGTGTTGTTTGCCAGATTTTTTGAACAATATTGGATTTTAGCAAACGAAAATTATAATTGGCAATATATTCATATTATTCTTGGCATTTTACTGTATATATTAATATCAACTGTTTTTAAAAGTATTTTTGTATGGTTTAAGAATAAAGAAATAGAGAACGATAAAATTCAAGCAGAGCTTAATTTTTTGAAAATTCAGATTAATCCACATTTTTTATTTAATGTTTTAAATAACATTTATTCTTTGGCATATACAAACGACAAAAAAACAGCCCCGATGATTGCTGGATTGTCGAAAATTTTACACTACATGCTTTATGATTGTAAAGAAAATACAGTGCTTTTGGATAAAGAAATTGAATTTCTTAGAAATTATATAAAACTGCAACAATTAAGATTTGAAGAAAATAAAAATATAGATTTATATACTGAAGGAGTAAATATTAATCATAGAATAGCTCCATTAATTTTGCTCACTTTGCTCGAAAACAGTTTTAAGCATGGAGATATAAATACAAACGATAAAGCATGGATACATGTTGAATGCGTTGTGGTTGATAATATTTTATATTTTAAAATATCAAATAGTGTGTCGGAGTTAGGAAATATTGAGCAGAAAAATAAAGGTATCGGCAATTTGAATGTTAAAAATCAATTGAAAATACATTATCATAAAAAACACAATTTGCAAATTGAAAAAACAGAAACAGAATATATTATAGATTTAAAAATTGATTTGAATCTGTAAGATAGGCTTTTAGCTGTTGCCAGTTGGCATCGCAAAGCGATAAAAAACTAAGCTAATACCTAAAAGCTAATAGCTCCTGATACACTACACACTTAATTGACTTACAGACAGTTGCAGGTTTCAAGTTTCGCAAAGAGAATAAACAAAAATTATGATGTAAATAGAGAGGTTATTTTTTACAATTAAGTTGTTGTGCTTAAGTTTTTCTGTATTTTGAAATTCATAGTATATTTATTTTAAGTAAATTACTTTTAACTTGATAATTTAAAATTCTAAAGACTCAAAATTAAAAACTTTTTAATACAATGAAATACAAATGTTTAATAATTGACGACGAGGCACAAGCACGCAAATTAATTGCCGCCTATATAAGTAAAATTCCTGAACTTGAACTTGTTGATTCGTGTAAAAATGCTTTAAAGGGGCAAGTTATTATGTCTGAAAATAAAATAGATATATTATTTCTTGATATAAATATGCCCGAATTAAGTGGAATCGATTTTTTGAAATTATCAAAAAAAACACCTGCAACAATCTTTATAACAGCATACTCGGAATATGCAATCAAGGGTTACGAATTAGATGTGGTTGATTATTTGCTGAAACCAGTAGAATTTGCACGATTTTATAAGGCTATCCTAAAAGCCTGTGAACAAACAAATAAAAAACAGTTGTTTTCAAAAAAAGAAGACAAGAAAGAGATAAAATATATTTTTGTAAAAGCCGACAAAGAGATAATCAAACTTAAAATTACTGAGATTCAATATATTGAAAGTATGCGAGAATATGTTCGTATTGTTACAGAGCGACGAAAAATAGTAACTCTTCAATCATTAAGCAGATTTGTTGAAATATTGCCAGAAGAGACTTTTTTTAGAGTCCATAAATCATTTATTGTCAATATAGAAGCTATTGATAATATAATTGGAAATACTATTTTTATTCAAAAACAAAAAATACCGATAAGTAGAGGAAATAGGAAGGAGTTTTTGGAAATAATAAATAAAATAAAGTTATTTTAGGGTAGAGCATTCCTAAAAACTCAAACTTTGAATTTTTATAAAAATGGAACGAATTTTTAACTCGTAATTTCAATTGTTAGCCCATCGGAAGCAAGAATTGTGTTTTCAAATTCTTTTTTTGCCTCTTTTTGCAAGTCGTCCAAAGTTTTATATCTGGCAGAAAAATGCCCAATTAATAATTGTTTTACATTTGCTTTTTTCGCAAGAATACCTGCCTCTTTGGCAGTTGTATGATAACTTAATTTGGCTTGTTTTTTTTCGGAATGCAAAAAAGTAGCTTCGTGATATAATAAATCTACTTTTTTTATATAAGGAATTATTTTTTCTAAATAAACTGTATCCGAACAAAAAGCATACGACCTTGCTTTTGGTGCGGAACGTGTAAGTTCTTCGTGTTTAATAATTTTTCCCTCTTCTGTTCGGAGATCTGCACCGTATTTTATTTTCACAATTTCGGCAATAGACAAATTATATTCAGCAATTTTTGATTTTATAATATTTGGAGTTTTTTGCTGTTCTCTAAAAACAAACCCCCAACATGCTACTCTGTGTTTCAGCTGAAAAGCCTCTACGGTAAGTCGTTTGTCTTCGTATATTTTAGAATGTCCTTTTTTATGGTTATTGAAAATCACTTTATAGCTAAGTTGCTCTATGTCAATAGGAGAGAGTTCGCTTTTTAGCATTTTTTCTAAACCTTCTGGGGCATAAATATTCAAGTCGTTTTTACGATTCAAAAGGCTTAAAGAAGAGAGCAAACCAAATATTCCAAAAAAATGGTCGCCGTGCATGTGGGAAATAAAAATATTATCTAATCGAGAAAATTTATGTCTAAAACGACGTAATTGTATTTGTGTTCCTTCGCCACAGTCTATTAAAAATAAATGCCCATGAACATCAAGCACATGAGCAGTTGGAAATCTTTTTGAAGTGGGCAAAGCAGAGCTAACCCCAAGAACGGTAACATTAAAATTCATATTGTTTCAGGTTACAAGTTACAGGTTGTAAGTTACGCAAAGCGTTGTAAATAATAACCTGTAACTTGCAATCTGCAACTTGAAATTATTTTTTCCTATCGTTTCTTTGAATGAGGTTAATTGCGTCATCTTCTGTTTTTGTAATATTTAGAACTGTATCTAACTGAGAAATAGATATTAATCTTTCCACAGCTACTTGCAAGCCTGCAAGAACAAATGTTCCTTTTGCATTTTTAGAAAGTCTGTTTGCAACAAGTATTGCACTCAAACCAGACGAGTCACAATATCTAACATCTGTAAGATTTATAATAATATTCTTCTCACCATTTCCCGCAATCAATACAAGTTCTGATTTTATTGTTGGAGCAATATGAGTATCCAATTTTTTCACCAAAACTGTTATTGTCGTATAATTATCGTGCTTCTGAACTTCAAATTTATTGTCAAACATAGTATTAATTGTTAAGATTGTTTTATTGTTCTATTGTAAATTGGCTGTTAGCTTTTGGCAATTAGCTTTTGGCAGTAAGTTATTTGAAAAAATAAATATCTTTTTTAGTAAAACTTTTTTTGCCAAAAGCCAAAAGCAAACGACCAAAAGCCAATTAACAATTAAAACAGTTAAAGCTTATTTTTCTGCATTTTTCTTAAATTCTTCTACAGATTGTTGGCTTAATTTTTCTTTTAAATCAGCAAGACTAGTAACATCTCCAAGAGTTGTTTTATCCATATTTTTGTCTAAAGTTCTTTTGTTATCTTCTACTTCTTTTTTATAATCATCTGATTCTACTCTATTTTTATCTTCCCAAACTTTCGTGTGAGAAACAACAATTCTTTTAGCTGCCTTGGAGAATTCAATTACTTTAAATTGTAATTTTTCATCAACTTTTGCTACATTTCCGTCCTCTTTTTTGATGTGTCTTGGTGTTGCAAAACCTTCAACTCCGTAAGGAAGTGCTACTGTTGCACCTTTATCAAATACTTTAAGAACAGTTCCGTCATGAATAGAGTCTTTGTTAAAGATAGTTTCAAAAACGTCCCAAGGATTTTCTTCAAGTTGTTTGTGTCCAAGACTTAATCTTCGGTTGTCTTTGTCAATATCTAATACAATTACTTCTAATTCAGCATTTATTGTAGTAAATTCTGATGGGTGATTGATTTTTTTAGTCCAAGATAAATCTGAAATATGAACTAATCCATCAACTCCTTCTTCTAGCTCAATAAAAATGCCAAAGGTTGTAAAGTTACGAACTTTTGCAATATGTTTTGAACCTAATTTATATTTTTCAAAGATTTTTTCCCATGGGTCTTCTTTAAGTTGTTTTAATCCAAGCGACATTTTACGGTCTTCTCTGTCAAGAGTAAGAACTTGTGCTTTTATTTTGTCTCCAACTTTAAGGAATTCTTGGGCACTACGTAAATGTTGCGACCACGACATTTCTGATACGTGAATTAAACCTTCAACGCCTGGTGCTACTTCAACAAATGCACCGTAATCAGCAATAACAACAACTTTTCCATCAATTTGGTCTCCAACTTTAAGTTGTTCGTCTATTTGATCCCATGGATGTGGTTGTAATTGTTTTAGTCCAAGTGCGATACGTTTTTTCTCTTGGTCAAAGTCAAGAATTACAACGTTCAATTTTTGGTCTAATTCTACAATTTCGCTTGGGTGATTTACTCGTCCCCAAGATAAGTCTGTAATATGCACAAGACCGTCCACACCACCTAAGTCCATAAACACACCATAAGATGTAATATTTTTAACCGAACCTTCAAGAACCTGTCCTTTTTCTAATTTAGAAATAATTTTTTTCCTTTGTTCTGCAAGTTCTTCTTCAATAATTGCTTTGTGAGAAATAACAACGTTTTTGTATTCTTGATTTATTTTAACAACTTTAAAATCCATCACTTTTTCAACATATACGTCGTAATCTCTAATTGGTCTCACGTCTATTTGTGAGCCAGGCAAGAATGTTTCAATACCAAGTAAATCTACAATCATACCACCTTTTGTTCTGCATTTGATAAATCCAGACAACACTGTTCCTTTATTAAAAGCCTCATTAATTCCTTCCCATGCACGTAAAGCTCTTGCTTTTCTGTGCGAAAGAATTAGCTGACCCGAAGCATCTTCGGTGTTTTCTACATATACTTCTACTGGGTCTCCAATTTTCAAATCTTGATTATATCTAAATTCGTTTAGATTAATAATTCCTTCCGACTTGTAATTGATATTTACAACAACTTCTCTATCCGTAATTTTAAGAACTATTCCATCAATTACTTCGTTTGGCGAAACAGTAGATAATGTTGAAGCATATTTATCTTCTAAATCTTTTTTCTCTTCTTGAGAATATATTTCGTCTTCTGTTGCTTCAAGATTATCCCAGTCAAAATCCATAGTAGAAGCATTTTTAATTTCTTTTTGCTCTACAATAGCTTCTTTTTTTTCTGGTTGCTCTACAATAGCTTCTTTTTTTTCTGGTTGCTCTTTTTCCGAAACTTCTTTTTCATTTTGATTATTTTCTACTTCTGGTGTAGAAATTTCATCAGTTTTTAAATCTTTTTCAATTTTACTCATAAATAGTTTTTAATTAATAGGTTAGACATTATATATAAAGTTATGAATTTGCAAAAGTAATATTTTTTTCAACTAATACGCATTTTTATTGATTATTTTTACTTTTTTTGCAAATAAAAAGAGTTGTAAAGTTATCAAGTGAAAAGTTGTCAAGTTTAAAGTTATCAAGTTATCAAGTAAAAAGTTGGTAAACCCTATTTTTATTCTTTTTACAAATAAAGAAGAGTTGTCATGTTTAAAGTTATCAAGTTTAAAGTTGGTAAACCCTATTTTTATTCTTTTTACAAATAAATTCAAAAACAAATTACTATTATAATTTGAGAACTTGATTACTTCACAACTTGATTACTTCACAACTTGATAACTTCACAACTTGAGAACTTTAAAACTTGATAACTTGACAACTTTATAACTTTATAACTAAAAAACTTAAAAACGATAAAAAAATGAGTAAAAAAATTTTAAGAAAGTGGAATAATATTTTACACAGAGATGTAGGATATTTCTTTGTAGGTGTTACAATAATATATGCCTTGTCTGGAATTGCGATGAATCATAAAGTAACACAAGACTGGGATCCAGAATATCTAGTAAACTTCTACACATTTAGTTCCGATGTAGATGTAAGTAAAGAAAATATTACAGAAGAAAAAATAATTTTATTTTTAGACGGAATTGGAGAGGGGAAGAATCTAAAAAAATATTACTATTCTGATAACAATACCTTAAAAATATTTTTGAAAGGCGGACATCTCGTATATTATATAGATATAAAAGAAGGTGAAATAGAAACAGCACGAAAGCGTCCTTTTTTCTTTCATGTGGACTGGCTTCACTACAACCCAAATCTTTGGTGGACTTATTTTTCTGATATTTATGCCGTTTCGCTTATTCTTTTAGCTGTAACGGGCATGTTTGTGCGACGAGGGAAAAAAGGAATAAAATGGAGAGGAACAATTATTGCCTCAATAGGCTTGCTTATTCCAATAATATTCTTAATTATTTTCAGTTAGTTTTGAGTGGTTGTTAGTTATCGTGTTTTTGAGTTATCGTGTTGAGAGTTCGCAAAGCGTTAAAAGAATAACTCAAAAACTAACAACACGACAACTCAAAAACTAACAACACGATAACTAACAACACGACAACTCAAAAACTCAAAACTCTACAGTTAATAAATCGTTATAAATACTGTAAGAGCCAAAAAGTCCGTAGCCATTTTTTACATTTGTATAAACATTAACTGGCTGTGCAAAAGGAGTATAACTTGCTTTAATTTGTTCTTGATAAGATTTACTATACAAGTAAAAATTTTTGTCTAAGCTATAAAGTTCAAAATGTATTTTTTTCCCTTGCATTGAATTAAAATCAATATCAAAAGTATAATTAAAAGTTCTTCCATCATAGGATTCGTTGTAGAAAGCATAATAATAACTCGGTCCTATTTCTATTTCGGTAGAATACTGATTGTCGGCATTTGAAGGATCTATCCAAATAGTATTACGCCAAATTCCTATTACAGAGTCTGTTTCTTCAAAAGTCTCTTCGTCCCAATAATATATTGTGTCAATTGTATATACAGATATTGCATAATAATTCTCTTCATTAGCAGGGTCGTTGATTTGAAGAGTAATTGTGCCATTTATCATTGTGTCTGAATAATTACCCCATTCAGGGTCGTTGTATTCTGTAATTTCATATTCAAAAACACTGATTATAACGGATT
Source organism: Bacteroidales bacterium (assembly GCA_029932195.1). Classification (GTDB taxonomy): domain Bacteria; phylum Bacteroidota; class Bacteroidia; order Bacteroidales; family JAOZQN01; genus JAOZQN01. Next base: position 18,987 of record JAOZQN010000047.1, read on the forward strand.
TTGTTGAAATTATAAATCATTGAATTTTAGGTGTTTTACTTCCTAAGCCAGACAAGCTGGAAAAGTTTTGAAATTATGAAATTATGAAGTTTTGAATAATATTATGCCAAAAAAAACAACGAATTCAGGATTAAGAGACTAATATATTTGTCAGATTAATAGAAACACGGATAACGCAGATTGAACGGATTTTTCACGGATTTTTTTACTTTATATTTTATATAATTCATTATAAATAAAGTTATTACAATTTCAACAAAATCCGTTATAATCAGGAAAATACTGATTATAACGTATTTTGTTGAAATTTGTATAAGTCTCTAAATTTCATACC
>JAOZQN010000048.1 GCA_029932195.1 Bacteroidales bacterium
TATTAGGATTTTCAAGTTCTCTAACAGTAGATTTTTCTGTTGATTGAGTTTCGGTAGTTTGTGAAGTTGTATTTACCTCCACTTCTCGGTTAGAATTTGTTGAATTTGAGTGTTTTTCAAGAGATTCGGCAAGACTATTTACATTTGTATTTCGTATGCTCTCTGCATTACTTACTCTTTGATTACTTATTCCTCCTCCTACTTCAAAACTACGTCCAACACTTACACCGATTATTTGTTCTATAACTGCGGAGGCAGATACCGAAGCAGAAATATTTGCCGTAATATCATATTGACGTGTTGTTGTTGTTGAATTTGAATGAGAATTAGATAGATTTGTTTCTTGCGATAGGGTATCTTCGAATTCAGAAGCACTATTTTCAGAAAAGGAGTCCATGATGTTTTCTGCTCGTGTTTTTATTTCAGATTTTTCGTGGAATGATTTAACTGATATTGTAGTTCGCTCTCCTGGCAAGAGACTAAAAGTGTTTAATGTTTTACCTGCTCCGTAATCGCCCAGATATGAAGCTGTTTTATATTCTTCAATAACAAAAAGCATTGGTTTACAAGCACCAGATTTGGGGCGTTTTACAAAATTTAAACTTTTCTTGTATTTTCCAAAATTTTCAGTAACAAGAGCCACTTTACTATTTTTTAGTTCTTGTGCAATATAATCTAAATCATATCCAAGTTCTTTTTCAATGGTTGTTTTTAGTTCATTTGATGCAGAATATTTTTGTTTTTGAGTAATTTCAAGTGGAATTTCAGCTTTTTGTTCTATCGGGTCGCCCTTTTCGTTAGTTATTATATTTGTTTTTAAGAATTTGTTTGTATCTACTTTTGTTAGGTCAAGGATTAGGTCTGAATTGTTTATTCCATTTTCAATGCCATTTTGAATTGATTTTACAAGGTCTTTTATTTCTATCTCTGCTATCTGTTCTAATTTTTTCGTTGGCTCTTTTTTTGCTCTGTCGTTAAAAAAGTCATCGTTTATGTCTAAAATATTTGTTCCATAAGCCGTAAACGATGCTTTTTGCGGAATATTATAATTTAAAACTGGTGCTTGCCCACTTTTATTTAATTCCATAAAAGGTTTTGAACCCTCAAGACATTCTCTTAAATTTCCCATAATTTGTTTAATTTTTAAAGTTAGTATTTGTGTTTTTTTAGTTTTGCATATCGCACAAATCATTGAGAGCCGTGCGGGTTGTAAAGTTACTCATTTTTTTTGACAATTCCAAATTAAAACGACTTTGTTTTTTTAAATTATAGATTTACTTACAAGCATAAGGATAATACTTTAAGTAATAAAGAAATAAAAGAAAACTAAATATTTTACATTATCCCCTCTCAACTTTTCAATGTGAGCTCATTCTACCTCAGTTCCTTTTGCTATCCAAATAGTTGTAAAAAGCGATGAATAATCCCAGTCATTCATTTTTTCACTTATCTCAAAATATCTACCGTCTGGACTTTTGTATAGCATTTTTTTAGTCCAACCAGCAAGCAAATCCACATTTTTATCTTCATAAATAATTTCGCAGTCTTCTGTTTTTGGAACATATTTTTTCTTCCATAACTCAGCCTCTTCTTTGGTAAGTTCTATTGTTTTTTCAGTAAAATTAAAATACTCATCTCTAATATACTGATTTTCAATAAAATTACCATCTTTTTTTTGAGATAAATGTCTATTTACAGTCCTATCTTTTACAGAAAATTCATCTACAATACTAATAATATGTTTGTTTTCCGTTTTCATAATTTTTCAAATTTAAGGTTGCTGGTTGCAAATTACAACCTAAAATCATTTTTTTTGAACCTCATTTATCAATTTCAAGTTCATATTTTCGGAATTAATAATTTCTATTTTCCCATTTGTATTTTTGATTAATTCTTTCAAATTATCTGAATCTATATTTTTACTTCCAAATAGAAATATTGTAAAATCGATATTTTTTTTGGCTATCTTTTTTGCTAATTTTTCAGTTTTTTTATCTGAATTAAATACTCCATCTGTTGCCAGAATAATTTTATTATTTCCTCCATCAATATAATTATCAGATGCCTCTTCTAATGCTTTTTTCAAACCAAAATTAATTTTGGTGCTTCCACTACTACTCAAATTTTCAATTTTTTCTGTAATAATTTCCTTCTCCGCACAGGAAATAGATTTTAACACAACCTCCGAACTCCCCGAATATACAACTATTGAAACAAAATCTTCGGGACGCAAAATTGTGAGCAATCTCAAAAACGACTCTTGCAATAAAGGCAACTTATCTGCGTTGGACATAGATTGAGAAACATCAAGCAAAAGTGTTAAGTTGTTGAACGCAAAGCCCTCCATAGATGTGAAAATAGTATCTGGCTCTATTAATTTTACTGGTTTTTGCATTATAAAAATATCTGGCTGAAGAGGCTTTTTTAATAAAAAAAATGTATCCACTTCGTGATAGCTAAATTCTTCATATTCACCTTCTGCAAGCCAAACAAACTTATTGTAATCTGAAATTATATCATTATAATGTCTCAATAAATTATCGTAATAATTATCAATAATAAGTGTGTCTTTTTCTTTTAATTTCAGATAATATAGTGAAAAATCTTTTGAATCTGTTGGAATATCATCGTAAATAGTGTAAGGACAATAGCCATGATTTCGTCCAAAACGGTCTAACTTCTCAATATTTTCGTATTTATTTGTCAGAGTATTTCTCACATTTTGGTTCAAATTTGTGAGATTTGCAGTCCAACCTGTGCTATCGGTGTAATTTTTTTTAGCATTTGTAAGCACCATATAATTTTCGTCAATAATTTTTTCTAAGGAAGCCGCAGATTTATACCAAGTATTTTCAGGATTTCTATTTGGATAGGAGTCATAAATTTTCTTTATGTCGTTGTAAATCAATTCTTTACGCAAGTCGTATTCATTCCACAAATATCCAAATCTTGTGAGCAATTTGTAGGCTTCTGTAAAATTATCTGTCAAAAAAGTTTTCTCTTTTGCATATTTATTTATACTATAAATAGTATATCTTCTCTCGCTACATATCTGATTTATAGCCTCTAATTGCATATTTAACGATTTAGAATATTCAGTCGGCAAATAACGACTATCGTTTATTGCCTGCTCGTATAAGGAACGAGCAATTCTATAATCCTCGTAAACCGTAAAAGCAGAGGCACTTCTGGTTTCAAAAGCAGATAAATCTGTACCGTAATATTTATCCAACGTTTTATTGTAATATCGCATTTTTTCTGCTCTGTAAATTACAATTTTAGTTTCACGATTAATATAATTTATATAATTATTTAGGGCAGTAACCTGATTATGAGTTATATTCTTACTTTTTGAAGTTATCTCAAATTTTAAAATTTCGGTCTCTTCAAACTTTTTATAATCTGTAATTATATCCACATTATTGGAATCCACCACAAATAAAAACGGCATTTTTACTCCTTTTAACAAATAAGTTCCTTTTTGATTTAAAGAATACACAAAGCCATCACATTCCGAAACCAAAAGAGAATTATAATATTGATATAAATATTTATAATATTCATTTGAATGTTGGTCGCTAATTTTTGTCTCTATAGTATATCCATCAATGCCATTTCGCTTAGTTTTTTGCATGGTTGCAGTGAGTACCGAAAAAAAGCGATTGTAATAAAAATTTAATGGGTGTTTGTAAGAGTTGGGAGCAATATTATTACGGTATTTTATATCAACAGTATTTATATTTCCAACAACCTTCTCTGTATCAAACATTCCTGTCTGAGTTTTTTTTTCAAAATTAAAATACCAATTTTTAAATAATTCTCGTTCTTCTTGCATTGCTGTTTTCATTATCATTTCGCTTTGCAAATATGTATTTTGCTCATTATAAGGCTGGTATTTCCTGTAAACCCCATTAAGTTCCTCGTGAAAACGCCAATATTTTGTGTTAAAATCAAAAAAGACATTTTGAGTCTCATCAATAATTTCGTCACATCTTTTAAAGTTATCTATCTGATAATCATTTAATTTATGATAAATTTCCAACTCCTGCATTAATTTTCTGCTATGCTTATAAATATCGTGTAATTCAGCAAGACTACTATTTAATTTTTGGGCATCGGCAGGGTTCAATTTTTTGCTATTATTAATAGCTTTATTATATATTTCTATATCATCTTTTCCTGCAATAATTTTGCTAAAATAAAATGTTTTTGTTGTTTTATCACGTCTATTTTTAAAACTTTTAGTTTTATTATAATATTCTAAAAGCTTAACAGCCCCATTATCCATTTGTTTAACCAAAAAATTAGTATAATCAATATACGAATTTAGAGCATTAGCCTTTGACCTGCTAATTTTTTGCGAATAAATATTTGCCTGAAAAAACAAACAAATTATTAATAAAATTGATATTTTTTTCATAATATTTTAAATTTGAGTCCACTCAGAGAGGTGTATTTTTACAAATGTTCTGGTCTCAATAAATCGTTTATAGTTTTTACGGGATTAAAAGTGATTAATGGAGTTTCCACAAAAATTGTGTTCCAGTCAGCCATAGCACCATTCCATAGACCAGGAAGTTCCTGTGCTTTAAGGTCTTTGCCCTCTTTTGATTTTTCGGAAATAAATCCAGCATTATGGTCAATAAAATCTAAAAGATTAAATTTTTCTCCTTTATAATTTCGCACTCCACATATCAAATCCACTGGATTAAAGTGAGTTGCATCTTGGAATATCTTATTTGTTTTTTCATTACTCAAATCAATCTGACTTTTTTCAACTATTTGTAAAGAAATAGAATTATCATCATTCACCACAAAAAACGGACCTCCACCCGGTTCTGCCTGATTTTCAACCATTCCGCAAGCTCTAATTGGGCGGTCTAATTTATTTTTGATAAAAGTTTTTTGCTCTTCAAAACTTAAATTTTTAATATTTTCAGTTTTTACATTTAATTCCTTTTCAATAAAATTTAAAATTTCAGAAATATTTTTTTCAGTAATTTCATCATTATCAAGTTTTTGTAGGTAATTAAATATTTTATTTTGATATTCAATTAATAAGCCTGCAAGAGCTTTTTTATAGTCGTAAGTTGTTGATTTTAGTCTATCAGGAACAATATTATCAATATTTTTGACAAAAATAACATCTGAATCTATGTCATTCAAATTTTCGATTAAAGCACCATGCCCTCCTGGACGGAAAAATATTGAGCCATCAGCATTTCTAAACGGCTTATTATCCATGCCTACGGCGATTGTATCGGTAGCAGATTTTTGGATAGAAAAGTCGTAATCAAATTTGAGATTAAATTCTTTTTCGTAGGTTTCTTTTTTATTTTCTATCACATTTTTGAACAAAGAAATATGCTCTTCCGAAACCGTAAAATGCACTTTTGCAACTCCTTGCGAATTAGCATAATTTGCCGCTTCCACTAAATGCTCCACAACCGAAGTTCTATTTTCTTCCGAGTATTTATGAAATTTGAGTAATCCTTTTGGCAATTTGCTATAATTTAATCCCTCTTCAAATAAAAACACCTCTAATATCTTTTTATAACTCTTATTTGATATTGCAGTTTTAATATTAACATCAAATTTTGCTTTAACTTTGTTATTTAATTCTTCGTAAAAAGCAAATTCTTCTATTCTATCAAAAAATTCTAAAATATCTTTGTTTTCTATTTCCGCTTTTTCGCTGTTAAAAAAAGCTAACAAATCTTTGAACATTCTGGTAGCCGCTCCCGATGCAGGCACAAATTTTATAATATTTTTAGAATAATTATTATAAATTTCTATATTTTTACTAATATCATTTTCAGATAATTTTAAAATACCACCATTTTCAATAGTTGCAGCATCGCTGATTTTGGCAAATGGAAAACCTTTTTCAAAATTCTCAATTTGTTGTTTAACTACATCAATATCAATGCCTTTATTGGCAAATTGTTTTTTGTCCTCTTGTGTAAACATGTTTTCTATTTTTTAATTTTTTAGATATTTCTCATTTTGAGAAGTAAGATTTCTTATTTACTTAGTTCTACAAATATATGATAAATTTTTATTTGTTTATTATTAATTTCGTGTTTTGCTATGGCTACTTTTATTTTTGCAGGAATATTTTTATTATTAGAAATATCTGTAAAATCTAATATTTTATGTTTATAACTGATTTTAGGCACATAATCTTGGTATTTCTGCCAATTTTGCATAAAATTTTTATCATTATAGACAATTATATAATTTTCTGAAAGTCCATTTACATCATAATCAAAAATTTTGCTAATATGATTTTTTATTTTGGTTTTATCAAAATAAGTTAAATTAAAAGCCTCACAAATAGCAAATGCTATACCTTTATCGTCTTCTATTTTTATATCAATTTCTCCAGGTTGTGTTTTTGCAATACCCCACTTTGTTTGGTCTTTTACTCGATAATTCTTGTTAGTCAGCATTGTAGCAACAATACTATTTCGGCTGTCTTCATATTTTTGAATACTCAATACCAAACCTTGAAGTTGTTTTAAAGCCGCTATCATATAATTAAATAGTGTATTTTTTTGACCTTCACCATTAATTTTTCCGAGTAATTTATTTATAGAAACTTCTTCTATACTTTTTGGACATGTTATTGTATTTTTTCCTTTATCTAAATATTTATTTAATAGTGTAAAAGTATAAAATTCCTGTTTTTCACTGTTATAACACTCATTACAAGTGCAATGTGTTAGTATTTCTAAAGTCGGATTTTTCAAAGTTTTATTAATATTATCCAGTTCGTATCTGATAATAGAAAATAATTCTTGTTTATTTTTACCTCTTATTTTTATATTTATATCTCTTTCGTATCTGTCGGTAGATATAATTGCCTCAGCATCACGATATTGAACTATAAGTCCACGAAACCAATAAATATTATCTTTTATATAATCGTGCATTCGGACAATTAAACGAGGGATAACGCCGTTTGGCATAAATTTATATCTGTATTCAAATTGATAATTGTCGGTAATATCCCAATTTATTTTGGGATTAGTAGGCATCAACATGCCTGGAACAATGTAATCTACTGCGTTTGGCAGAATAAAACAGAGTTCAAATTTCTTCATTAATTCTATTAAAAATACAAATTTATTTTCGGGGTAATCTTGCCATATTTTACGTAAATGTGAATAATTAAATTTTCCATTATTAATTATAACTTCTTGTGTATCAATTATTTTATAAACAGCCTTTGTTGCCCATTCAGGATTAAGAAAAATTAAATTTCGTAAAATATCATTATCCTGAAAATGTAGAAATATGCCTAAATCGTGAAAATAGTTACTCAAATGGAGTGCCTGCTCTGCATAAATTCCAAAAGATTGGCAGACAGAAAAATACTCATCTATTTTTATATAATTTTTTCCTGTTTTCTTTAACTTTTCACGAATATCAACCCAAACTTTTGGCAACGGTTCTCCTATGTGAGGAAGTTTGTTAATCTCCTTAAAGATAACATCTTGCAGTTCTTTTACGCCTTCTCCTGTTTTTGCACTCACTTGATAAAAACCAACTATATTAGGAAAATAATCTTGCAAATAATCTTCGGCAATGCGGCTAACTCGCTGGTCTGATTTATTTTGAACTAATATAATTGGCGATTTTTCGCTCAACAAAGTTACCACACGAAGCCAATATTCGAAACTGGCAAGGTCTGGCATCATTTGGTCTATTCTTGCGTCCCAAACCAAAATATAAAACGAGCGTTTGCTCAGAAAAAACTGATGCGTAGAATGATAAATTTCTTGTCCGCCAAAATCCCAGATATTTATTCTTAAATCGTTATGATTTTCTTTTTTTAAGTTCCATGTCTCTATATCAATGCCTTCGGTTTGTTTTTCGTCTTCGTTGTATTTGTCAAAAACCAATCGTTTCATTAGCGATGTTTTGCCAACGGCACCGTAACCTACAAGTAATAATTTTGTCTCATAAGATTTTAGAGTTCCTTTTTCTATCTCATCAAAATAATTTTTTATAGCTTCGTTGCCTTGAGAAACTATTTCTAAAGGCGGAGTTTCTATGGGGTTGTCTTCTAAAATTATTCCAAAACCTTTATTATCAAGTCTTATTTCCATATCAAAATCAGTAATCCATTTTGGTAGTTCTGAAATTTTATTCCATTGTAAATCAAGTGTTATTAGTTTTTTTAATTTTTTGATAAATGAAATATCTGAAATATTATTGAAACTTAAATCAAGATACTTTATATTTTTAAGATTTTTCAAGAATGAAATATCTTTTATTTTGTTATTTTTTAAATAAAGAGATATAAGTTTATTTAAGTCTTTTAAAGATGAAAAATCTGTAATGTTCGTAAAACCTAAATTTAGTAATGTGAGATTTTTATTTTTTTTCAAAAAAGAAATATCCGAAATACTATTGTTACTTAACGATAGTTCTGTGAGATTTTCTAAATCTTTCAAAAATGAAATCTCTGAAATATTGTTACTAGTTAAATCAAGTTTTGTAAGTTTTTTTAAATTTTTTAAAAATGAGAAGTCTTCAATCTTATTAATACCTAAATAAAGTTCTGTAAGATTTTTTAAATTTTTTAAAAATGAAATATTAAAAAGGTCATTAAATCCTAAATATAGATATTTCAAATTATTTAACAATTGTAAATTATCAGATAAACTAATAGGTATTTTTATTAATTTTAAATTAAAAATAAATAATCCAATAATTTCTCCTTTTTCATTAGTAGAATATTCAGCTTGTTTTTGACCAACTTCCAAAAAAACAAAATTATTTTCTTCTATTTCATCAAATTCAGTTTTTAATTCTTTTTCAAGTAATAATATTATTTCTGGTTTCATCTTTTTTAGTATTAAAATTATTTTTGAAAAAAGCTAAAATTCACACTTCCATATTCTTTATTTTTCTTAAAAAATGGGTGTTTAGAAAAATCATTTTGCGACGAATGTTCTAAAATTAAAAGTGCTTCGGGTTTTAAGTTCGGATTAGCAAAAATTATATCTGGAATTGTCTCTAATTCAGGCAAATTAAATGGTGGATCGGCAAATATTATATCGTAATCTAATGGTCGTTCTTTTATAAATTTTAAAGAATTTTCTTGAAAAACATTGTAAAAATCTTCTTTTGGATACATTTTTTCAAATTCGTTTTGCACAAACCAAACGTATTTTTTATTCTTGTCCAAAGCCGTAATATCTACACAACCACGTGAGGCAAATTCGTAACTTATGCTTCCCATTCCCGTAAAAAGGTCTATAAATTTCACATTTTCAATGTAATGTGAGTTTTGCAAAATATTAAACAAACCTTCTTTGGCAAAATTTGTTGTAGGACGGTCTTTAAAATATTTTGGAATATTAATATTTCGTCCCCTACGATTTCCGCTGATAATTTTCATGTTTTTCTATTAGTTAATCTGTTATTTTAGTGGCAGGAAGGGAGGCTGGAAAATATTAAAATAGAGGGAGATACAAAAATGGATACTCTTCTTCCTCCCTCCTTCCTCCTAAATTCCTCCCTCCTTATTAACTCCTTCCTAATTTAATTCAACAAAAATATAAATTTATTTCAATAATTTATCTGTTTTACTTAAAAAAAATGTTTTTAACCGTTTTTTAACAAAAAGTTAACTTTTATTTTATTCTTTCTTAACAGCTTTTAGATTCTTTTTATCTTGATTTGCAGAACAAAAAAGAAATAACAATTCAAGTTTATTGTATTGCTATTTTGCTTATAATCAGTAATTAAACAAATTTTTAAATCTAATAATTAATCAAGAAATGAAAAGAAATTTTTTATCAGTAGGAATTTTAATTTTAAGCATATTTATTGTGCTTAGTTCGTGTAAGAAAACGGTGGACGAGCAAAGTCCAACAGAAACAGAATTTAACGAGTCAGAAGACGGCTCATCTATTACAGTTATTGACAAAGGTGAAGGTGTTGGAAATTACACTTTTACTGCCGACAAAACGTGGGTTTTGGACGGCTTAGTATTTGTAAATGAGGGACAAACATTAATAATTGAAGAAGGAACATTGGTGAAAGGAAAACCTGGAACAAATGAAAATGCAAGTGCATTAATAGTTGCCAGAGGTGGGAAAATTACCGCCATTGGAACTGCCGAAAAACCTATAATTTTTACTGCAGAAGCAGATAACTACGAGGGAACAGCAGTTGATGTAAATGCACAAGGTTTGTGGGGTGGTCTGATAATTTTAGGCAAAGCAACCACCAATAATGCCACTGCCGACAAGGCTATTGAAGGTATTCCTACAAGCGAAACTCGTGGATTGTATGGTGGCACAAACGATGACGATAATTCGGGAACGCTAAAATATATTTCAATCCGACATGGTGGAACGGATATTGGCGAAGGCAACGAAATTAACGGACTCACTCTTGGTGCAGTAGGCAAAGAAACTGTTATTGAGTATATTGAAGTAATTTCTAATAAAGACGATGGCATAGAATTTTTTGGCGGCTGTCCTCAATTAAAATATATAATTGTTTCGGGCTGTGGCGACGATTCTTTTGACTACGATGAAGGATTTCATGGAAAAGGTCAGTTTTGGTGCACTATTCAGAGTGCAGATGGAGATAGAACTGGTGAACACGACGGTGGTCCTTCCGACAACGAAACGGCTCAGCCTTACGCTACTCCAATTATTTTTAATGTCACTTATATTGGAAATGGAGAGAGTAAAATTATCACTTTTAGAGACAATGCAGGAGGAACTTATGTAAATTCTATTTTTGTAAATCAGGCAAAAGGTATTGATATTGAATATTTGCAAAATAATGACGGTAGCATGACTGATTGTTCTTATAAAATATTTGAAAACAATTACTTAACTATTAAAAACAATGTTTTTTATAATGTTGCAGATATAACCGAGGCGACTGGCAATTTTTCGCATAACTTATTCAAAATAAGTGTTCCCAAAGATGACAACGATAACGAATTATACGAATGCCCACAAAATTTTATTGACAGTTGGGCAAATGCTTTTCTAGAAAATACAAACTCGATTGCAAATCCACAAGTAGGTGCCGAAAATCCTGTTCCTGCAAGTCCACAAACAACTGATTTAGGAACAACTACAGATAGCTTTTTTACTACAACTAATTATAAAGGTGCTTTCGATAACTCAAACTGGGCAGAAGGCTGGACACTGCTTTTTAAAACTGTTAAATAGTTTTAAAACAAAATTAAAATCTGTTCTTTAAGTAATGTTTTAAACGCTTTCGGGTTTTTCAAACGCCAAAAGGTTTTTGTTAGCTGAAACGCTTTCGGGTTTTTCAAACGCCAAAAGGTTTTTGTTAGCTGAACCTTCCAGCATTTTAAAACCTGAAAGTATTTGCCTTATTTCACAATTTATCAAACAATAAAACAATTTAACAATAAAAAATAAACAATAAAAAAATGAAAAAAATCAATTTAATAATAATTTTAATTTTATTAAGTAATACGTTTCTTTTTGCACAAAAAGGAACAATTAGAGGCAAAATTTTTGACGGCAACACAGGAGAAGTAATTATTGGAGCAACTATCATAGTTTCTGGCACAGAGCCACTTATAGGAGCTGTCAGCGATTTTGATGGAAGTTTTATTATAGAAAATATCCATTTAAGTGATGTGGAGCTAAAATGTTCTTTTATTTCTTACGAAACCAAAATTGTAAAAAATATTATTCTAAATGATAATGAAATATCAATAATTGACATCAATCTTTCTGCGGTTGCCGAAAAAATAAAAGATGTTGTAGTTTCTGCAAATATTATACGAAACACCGAAAGTTCTATGCATACTTTGCAACGAAAATCAGGGAGTTTGTTAAATGGACTTTCTTCTCAACAAATTTCTAAACTTGGCGATTCTGATGCAGCTTCGGCGATAAAACGAGTGTCGGGAGTGTCGGTAAGCGATGGAAAATATATTTTTATAAGGGGACTTAGCGACCGATATAGCAAAATTACTCTAAATAATGCTGAAATTCCTGGTTTAGACCCAAATAAAAATACTGTTCAAATGGATATTTTTCCTGCCAATATTATTGATAATATTGTTGTAAAAAAAACATTTTCGCCAGAATTACCTGCCTCTTTCACAGGTGGATATGTAAATATTGCTACAAAAAGTTTTCCAAGTAAATTTACACTTCAATTTTCTACGTCTTTTGGATACAATCCAAATACAAACTTGCGAAATGATTTTATTTCCTACAAAGGCAGTAAAACAGACCTAGTTGGAATAGATGATGGTAGCCGTGATATTCCAGAAATAGCTCAAAATAATGTTCCTTTTTTATACGAAAATAATAATTTATTAGATGAAATTTCTTCTTCTTTCAATAAAACAATGGAGACTTCTAATAAATCTTCGTTTTTAAATCAAAGCCATTCTTTTTCTGTAGGTAATCAAACCAAACTCTTTGGCAAACCATTAGGATTTATTTTTGCAACAAGTTATTCGCATGATTATAAGCAATATAGAGATGGTATTTATTCTAAATATTCTTTGGTAAACACGCAAGGAAACGAGGGTGTTATGAATCCTTTAATTATTCAAAAAGAAAATTCGGGAAACGAAGAGGTTTTAATGTCAGCACTTTTGGGAGTGTCTTTGAAGCTGTCCAAAGGCAATAAAATTGGCATAAATATTCTCCGTAATTCCAGCGGACTTACTGCAAGTCGTTTCCGTGAGGGCAACAAAATTGAGGATAATATTTATATGTTCGAAAATACTCTTGGTTTTCAGGAACGATCTTTGAATACGATACAATTAACTGGTAGCCATGTCATTAAAAAAATAAAGGGACTTCAAATAAATTGGATAAGTTCTTATACATTATCAAAACAATCGGAGCCAGATTTGCGATTTTTTAATTACGATTATTCTGGCGAAAATTATCAGATAAGTCCTAACGCATATCCTGTACCTACAAGGTTTTATAGGGATATGAACGAAACGAATATTGATAATAAATTGGATTTTATAAAACCTGTTTCTATATTTGGAAATAAAGCGGAAATTAAATTTGGTGGAGCTTTTACTTACAAAAAACGGATTTCCAATTCTCAAAAATTTGATTTGCTTTCGCAACAATTGGCTTTTAATGGCAATATTGATGATTATCTAAGTGATAAAAATATAGGACAAAATGCCGATGCAACTTATGGAATTTATTATCAAAACGATATTTTAACCGATAATTACAACAGTTATTTTGCCGAAGAGCTAATTTCTGCAAGTTATCTTATGCTTGATTTGCCATTGAAAGATAAATTGAGAATTATTTTTGGAGCAAGATATGAATACGATTATACTTATATTGAAAACAATGTAGAACCATCTCACCATAAATATGTTATGGCAGAACACAGCTATCCTACAGATATTTTACCGGCAATAAATATAAATTATTCGGTTTCTAAAAAAATGAATATAAGATTAGCATACTCCCGAACCATAGCAAGACCGTCATTTAGGGAAATTGCTCCTTATGCTTACTACGATTTTAAGGAAGGCTGGCGAGTTGTAGGAAATCCAGAGCTTAAACGAACTTTGATAAATAATGCCGATTTTCGTTGGGAATATTTTATGCCAAAAGGACAAAATATTTCGGTTAGTTTGTTTCACAAATATTTCACCAATCCTATTGAACTTATAGATGACCCAAGAGCTAACAACCCTGAATTTCACTATATTAATATAGAAAGTTCTAATTTATATGGTATTGAAATAGAAATGCGAAAACGCTTAGAATTTATTGGATTAGAAAAACTTTTAATTGGAAGTAATTTTACATTACTAAAATCGGAGGTGGAAGTTGTAGAAGATTTTGGTAGCGAAACAGCCGTAACTACCAGAAGACCAATGTATGGACAAGCTCCTTGGGTTTTAAATTCGTTTGTAAGCTACGATAATTCTGATATTAAATTTAGCACAAATATTGGCTTTAATATAACAGGAAAAAAACTTGCCGTTGTTACAAAAGGTGAAACACCAAATATTTATACACAACCTTCTGCTAATCTTAATTTTAACATAAAAAAAGGATTCGGCAAGAAAGTAAGCTTGAAATTTTCTATTTCAAATATTTTGGATAGCGAAAACAAGAAAACGTATAATTATAACAACGAAGAATATATTTTTCAAGCCCATAAAATGGGACGAACTTTTTCTTTTGGTTTTAATTATCTAATTAATTAATATTTACGATTTGCGAATAATTATGGACACTTAGTAAAGTTTAAAAAAGAAATTCGGATTTTTGACGCAATTCTTTTATTTAATCTTTACTTAGTTCTACTTTACTAAGTTTAAAAAAAATGAATTTTTAAACCTTATTTCTGAATTTTTAACCTTAGTATAAAAAAATACAACTATCTTTTTTTAACCTTATTACCTTATTATACAACTGTTTAAAATAAGGTAATAAGGTTTGTAGACTATGTAAAACTTTATTTTCTACTAAGGTTGAAAAACAAAAATAAGGTTCTTAATTGGTTAAAATTTAACTTCGTAAAGTAGAATTAGTATTAATTTTATAAATTATTTTTGGTGTAAACAAATTCGTAAATCCTAAATCAAAAAATCGTAACTTATTTTGCTAAAGTAAATAAAAATTCCAACCCACCCGAATTAAAGTTTCTTGCAGAAATTTTTCCCGAATGTTGTTCAATTGCATTTTTTACTATTGCCAAACCAAGTCCAGTTCCGCCTGTTTTTCGCGAACGTCCTTTGTCTATTCTATAAAATCGCTCAAAAATTCGTGCTAAATGTATTTTATCTATGCTGTTTCCTGTGTTGGAAAACGAAAAGTAATAATCATTACTGTCTTCATGGTAATTTGCAATTTTTATTTCTGTAATTTCTCCACCATATTTTATTGCATTGTCAAAAAGATTGTAAAAAACAGAGAATAATAACGATTTGTTGCCGTTCAATATCAAAGATTTTTTTATTTCGGAAATTACAGTTATATTCTTCTCGTTTAAAGCTATATTCAGATTGTTTTTTACCTCAATAATTAATTTGTATATATTTATTGGCTCATATTCAAAGAAATCTTTGGATTCTTCAATTTTATTTAATATTGAAATATCTTCTATCAAAAGAGAAAGCCTATTTGCTTGTAAATAAGCCTTTTTTATAAAATATTTTTGTTCTTCAGCAGATATTTTTCTAATTTGCAAAGTTTCAAGATAGCCCATAACTGTGGCAACAGGTGTTTTTAATTCGTGGGCAATATTTGAAGTCATTTGTTGTTTCAGTAATTTTTGCTTTTCTAATTTTGTTATATCTTTAATAATTATTTCAAAACTTTTGTCTTGAAAAACAATACATTCTAAATTAAAATATCTACCATTTTTATAAATACTATTTTCAAAATGAGGCAGGTTTTTTGTATCTATCTTATTTTTAGACTCTAATAACTTGTCTAAAAACTCAATTATTGAGGCAAATTCCTTTATATCAAAAATATTTTCGGGTAGGACAGACGATGTATCTGAGATGAAATTTAAAAACTGAATAAAATAATTATTTGTTAAAGTCTTTTTTTTATCTGGCGAGAAGAATGCAATTCCTTCATTTAGAGCATTCAAGTGCCCAAATAATTTCTTGTTTGCAATTACCGTTTTTTTCTTAGCTCGGTCTAACTTATCATAAACTTCAATTATTTGATTGCTTATTGCTCCCAATTCATCTTTTGGAAATTTAATTTTATTCTCAATATTATTTTCGGAGCTTAAATTTATTGCAAAATCTTTTAAATTAGTTATAGTTTTGCTCATGCTTTTGGTAAAAAACAGTAAAAAAATCCAAATAACTAAGAATAAAAAAATTAAATAAATGATAAAAAATCTTTCTATTTTTAAAAACGATTTTAAATTTATATCATATAAAACAGCAGTTCGGACGTAATAATTTGAATAAAACTTTGCATAATAATAATAACTATTTCCTGTTGTTACTGATTCTCTGATATTTATTCCATTACCTAATTTATTTGCATTTTCTATTTCTGGACGATGCAAATGATTTTCCATCTTCTCATATTCAAGCACATCACTGTCGTATAGAACAATTCCAGTTTGACTAATTATTGTTATTCTAACATTCTGATTAGGAATTATTTGTTTTAGAGAATCAATTAGAACAAAATTATCTTTTTCGTATAATGAATTTTTTTGAACATAATTATTACAAATTTCCGAAATATTATTTAGCTCACTTTCAAGCTGTGTTATTTTAAATTTCTTCTCTCTATTAAACTGAAAAACAAGCACAAGTAATGTGAAAGCAACAAAAAATCCTGAAAGGTAAAAAAATAATTTTTGACGAAAGCTTAATTTTCTAAATATTTTGTTCAAAAACATATCCGTAGCCAGTTTTATTTTTTAGATACTTGGAATATTTGCCAAGTTTTTTTCTTACTTTTGTAATATGAACGTCTATTGTTCTGTTTGTTACAATAGTTTCTTCGCCCCAAATATTATCCATAATTTGGTCTCTGGAATATATTTGTCCCATGTTTTTCATTAAAAAACTTAAAATTTCAAATTCTTTTTTGGTAAACGAAACTGTTTTTTTTCTTATTTTGACAGTTTTCTTTTCATTATCAATTTCTATTTCTTTAAAAGAAATAAGAGATAATTTTTCAATAGATTTATGTTTTACAGTTCGGTTCAAAACGGCATTTATTCTTGCAATAACTTCTTTAACCGAAAACGGTTTTGTTATATAATCGTCTGCCTTGAGACTGAAACCTGTTAATAAATCATTTTCGGTATTTTTGGCAGTCAAAAATACAATTGGAATATCAATTTTAAGTTCATTTCTTAATTTATTTGCAAAAACAAAACCCGACATCTTTTCCATCATCACGTCAAGTAAAATTAGGTTAAATGACTTTAAGTCTTTTTCTAAAGCTGCTTCTGCCGAGTAAACAGTCTCAGTATCAAAGCCTTCTCCTTGAAGATTAAATTGTAATATTTCACACAAATCTTCTTCATCGTCCACTATTAAAATACGATAATTTTGTTCCATTCTTAAATTTTATAAATATCCAAGTTCAAGTTGTGCCTCTTCGGACATCATCTCGGCTGACCAAGGTGGGTCAAAAACTACGTCTAAATCTACTCGTTTTACTGCTTCTACTTTATTTACTTCCCGTTTTATGTCGTCAAAAATTTGGTCGGCGATTGGACAGTTTGGAGCTGTCAGAGTCATCTGTATATCTACATTTTGATACTCATCTACGTCTATTTTATAAATCAAGCCTAAATCATAAACATTTACGGGAATTTCTGGGTCGTAAACTCGTTTTAGTGCTAATATTATATCAGATTCTATTTGTAAAGGATTTGTTTCCATTTTTTATTTAAGTTTTGAAATTCTGAAATTTTTAAAATTCTAAATTTCAGAACTTCTAAATTTTTAAATTTATTTTTGTGAAAATGCTATTGCATAAAACTTTAGTTGTTTAATCATTGATACTAAACCGTTTGCACGAGTTGGCGAAAGGTTTGCCTGAAGTCCTATTTTATCTAAAAAATATAAATCAGTTGCTATTATTTCCTGTGGAGTTCTTTTATTCAGGACTTTAATTAATAAAGATATTACTCCTTTTGTAATAATTGCATCGCTGTCGGCAGTAAAATTTATTATACCATCGGCATATTCTGCATGTAGCCAAACCTGTGATTGACAACCTGTTATTTTGTTATCATCGGTTTTAAACTTCTCTTTTATTTGTGGTAATTCTTTACCCAATTCAATAATATATTCGTATTTATCCATCCATTCGTCAAACATGGAAAAATCGTCAATTATCTCATTTTGAATTTGTTCAATTGTCATATAAAAAATTGTTATATAGTATTGTTAAAAAAGTTTTTGTATTCTAATAATTGCATCATGTAATTTATCAATCTCTTCAAAAGTATTGTAAAATGCGAAACTTGCACGTATTGTTCCAGCAATACCAAAATGTTTCATAACTGGCTGACAGCAATGTGTTCCCGTTCTTACGGCAATTCCCATTTTGTCGAGCAAAGTTCCTGCATCGTAGTTGTGGATATTTTCTAAAATAAAAGAAATTACACTTGCTTTATTTTTAGCTGTGCCAATAAGTCGAAGTCCTTTAATTGAACTTAATTTTTTGGTTGCATAATCAAGTAATTCTTTCTCATATTTTATAATATCATCAAAACCAATGTCTTGTAAGTAATCAATTGCTACACCTAAACTAATTGCTCCTACATAATTTGAAGTTCCAGCTTCGTATTTTAGAGGCAAGTCGGCGTATGTAGTCTTTTCAAAATCAACAGTTTTAATCATGTCTCCTCCTCCCTGATATGGAGGCAAAGCTTCTAATAATTTCTCTTTGCCATATAAAATTCCAATTCCTGTTTCTGCATAAATTTTATGCCCCGAAAACACAAGAAAATCACAGTCAAGTTCTTGAACATCAGTCTTAAAATGTTGTATAGATTGTGCAGCATCAATCAAAACAGGGACATTCAATTTGTGAGCTTTTTCAATAATTTTTTTTATCGGATTAATAGTCCCAAGTGAATTAGAAATATGTGTAACTGCCACTATTTTAGTCTTTTTTGACAATAATTTCTCAAATTCCTCAAAAATAAGTTCACCTTTATCATTAAAAGGAATAATTTTTAGAGTTGCATTTTTGCGTTCACAAACCATCTGCCAAGGCACAATATTTGAGTGATGCTCCATTTCTGAAATCAAAATTTCATCGCCTTCTTTAATATATTTTTCACCAAAAGTATTAGCTATCAAATTTATAGCATCAGTAGTTCCTTTCGTGAAAATAATTTCTTTTGTAGAATTTGCATTTACAAATTGTCTAACTGTTTCTCTTGCATTTTCGTAATGCAAAGTAGATTTTTCGCTCAAAAAATGCACGCCTCTGTGGATATTGCTATTCGTTTCGCTATAAAATTTAGAAACCGCATCAATAACTTGTTTTGGCTTTTGCGTAGTAGCTCCATTATCCAAGTAAATCAGAGGTTTACAATATATCTCTTGATTCAAAATCGGAAAATCTGCTCTTATTTTATTTGTGAATTGTTTGTTCGTAAACATCATAATATTTTTAAATATAAATTGATATAAAATTAATATAAAATTAATATAAAATTAATATAAAATTAATATAAAATTAATGTGTTTGTTCTATCAATAACCCTTCAATTAATTTTAAATGTTGAGTCCACTCCGAAAAGCCTCTTTTTGCCAAACTCAGCGTTATAAATATTT
>JAOZQN010000476.1 GCA_029932195.1 Bacteroidales bacterium
AGTATTTTAAAATTTGTATCCAACGCCGAGTTTGGCAAAAAGACACTTGTCGGAGTGGACTCTCAATTTAATTTTTAAATAATTTATCGTATTCTTCGGGTGTGTTAATATTTAAAAGAATATTTTTATTTTGGACATTAATATATTTACGTTCAAAATTTTGCAAAACAACTTTTAGATTAGAGTTTTCAGGTGAATTATTGGCAATATGATTTACTATTTTTGGCGATATTAAAATTGGGTGTCCACCTTTTTTTTTGTAGCTTGGAATTGTGTAGCCATTCGGGAATTTATTTTCAATTAGTTTTTCCAATAATGATATTTCTAAAAAAGGATTGTCGGCAGCTTGCAGAAAAACGTAGTTATTTTCTGGCACATTTTGCATTCCTATTTTTACAGAATAAAATCTTTCGTATTCTAGATGATTATTGATTAAGATTTTATGATTGTTTAAAAAAGTAAAATTTTGATTTTGATAATATTCAAAACTTTTTTTATTTAAGATTACTATTATTTTTTTGCAATTTATTTTCTCATATTTATTTACAATTTCTTCCAAAAAAGTTATGTTTTTTTCTTTATCAAAAATAAGAAAAGGCTTAAAAAATCCCATTCTCTCCGATTTTCCTGCCGCAGTAATTACGGCAGTTATCAATGAACAGTTATTAGTTATCAATTTTTTCATAAGTAGGTAGCATGGTTTCTATTCATAACTGATAACTGATAACTGCTAACAGAATCAATATCCTCCATAAAATTTTCGTAAAAACCACTCCAAAGAAAGTAAAAATAAAATTAGAAAAAATATCCATTTAAAGCTCAAAAAATCAGTCAGTTCTTTGTTTGAGAAAGATATTGGTGTAATATTTTCGTTCTTTTTTAGGTCTTCCAAAAGTTCGTTTAATGTTGTATAATCATACATTTTGCCACCGTTTTCATTTGCCAACTGATACAGAATTTGATGATTTGCAATTGTATTTTCCGTTTCAATATTTACTTCGGTTATTGTAAAACTTCCGTTTTTTGTAACATCTTTATTATCTATTTTGCTATGTGCTGAATATGAGTAATTTCCAACAGGAAGAGTTCCTATTTCCAAAAAATATAACTTATTATTTTTGGAAAAAATATAAGAAAACACCTTTCCTTCTGAGTTTGTAATATCTACTGTAACATCTTCATTATTAATTAATTCATAAGACTCATTATAAATTTCGGCAGTAAAATTTATATCGTTGGTTTCTTTAATAATATTAGGAACATCAACAATAAATCTGTCCTTGTTTATTCTCAAGGCAAGATATTGAACTATCTGATTTATAAGATTATCAAAAAGTTCGGTATTGTTTTCCTGAATATAATTTTGTATTCGCCATCGCCAAATTCCTTCACCTGTAATGAATGCTGTTTTACTCTCATTATTAAGATTTTCGGGACTAATTGCAATTAGTGGTTTGTTGGTGGAAATAGTTTTTATTTTTTGATAAAAAAGCGTTTTTGTTCCCGAACCAATTTTATAATCGCCAAAAGGAGTGATTAATGGTGGAAATTTATTTGTAATTTTCAAAAAATCCTCATCAATTTCAAAAAGTGTAAAATCTTTATTTTGTCTGATTAGTGCTTCATCGTAACTATTCCGTAAATGATTTATTGTTAAGCCATTATCAAGTTTATTTATGTTCTCAAAATTACTTTGCGTTCCAAAAATAAAAAGCGTAGGAGTGTTATTTTTAGAAATTTCGGACAGAAGTTTGCTTGCAGGATTTGTTTTTGAAGGTATTTGATGTAAAATAACCAGATTATATTCGTTCACATTTTGCTCTAACTGATTGATTGTTACAAAATCAACTTCAAAATTTTGGTTCGTATTTATTGCATTTTTCAGTGCGGAAATATCTGGGTGTGGCGAATTTGCGACTATCAATATTTTTTGTTTGCTATCAATAACGTCAATAGCAAATATTTGTGAATTGTTTTTCGTGTTTTTTTCATTTTCATGTTTTGTAAGGCTAACACTATATTGTTGAACACCAGATTTTTCAGCTTCAATTTCTAAATTTATTTTTTTAGAAAAATTATTATTATCAATATTTATTCTTTTGCTAAAAACATTTTTTCCATTAGAAAAAACATTTAACGTAGTCGTCTGCCCTTTTAATTTTTTAGCGTTCATTAATACTTCTATTGGAAATTTATTTCCAACAAAAGCTATTTTATTATGCCTTATTTCCTTGATATTTATATCTTTATAAATTGTAGTATCTCCCATTTTTATGGTATAAATAGGAAACTGGATGTTTTTGGCAGCATAAATAGGATTTATTCCTTGATTATAAATTCCATCGCTTGCAATTATTAATGCTCCAATATTTCTATTGTAATATTTGTCTGATATAGAAGTTATTAGATTAGAAATATTTGTATATTTATCCTCAAAAATAAAGTCCAATTTTTTCTGAATCTCGTTACCAAAATTATATTTTTCGGTTTCAAAATTTTTATTTGTCTTATCCAAAAAAACGTTGATATCATTCTTATATACATCAATATCTTTTTCTCCTACAACAATAGATTCCGAATTATCTTGTGCAAACACAATTATCGGTTTTTCTATCTTGATATTCAGGCTCTTCAGTAGTGGAGAGAGTAGGAGAGAGGCGATAATAAACACTGACAGAAATCGTAAAGTTGCCATTATCCAGATTTTTTGTTTGGCAAGGTCTTTATATTTTTTGTCTTTTCGGTAAAGAATAAATGCGTATAAAAACGCAAGTGCAAGTGTAAATATCAGAAAATAAGCTGGATATTCGGTAATTATACTTTTGTTCATTAATTATTTGTTTATTGAGTCCACTCCGAGAAGTGTATTTTTGCCAAAATCAAGGCGGATACGGATTTTACAAACACAATGAGCATGTCTCATTGCACTTGTTGTAAATGAGTATTTTAAAATTTGTATCCAACGCCGAGTTTGGTAAAAAGATGCTTTTCGGAGTGGACTCTTTTAGTTTATTGGTTTAATTGTTTATTAGTTTAGGAATTGTTAAGTAATCAGTTTCCAATTTCTTTTAGGTAAGTTGCTATTTATCAGTAAAAAGCCAAGTAGTTAAAAAGTTAAAAGTTCATTTTACTTTAACGAAAACATATTTATTTTAAATACGTCTATTTAAGTTATTACTATAATACTATTTTTTTAACACCAGTTTGGTTAAATTTCACTTTAATTTAAAAATAATAAATAAATTTATTTTCTTTGCAAAATTAATTAAATTTTGTCCAAAATAAAAAAAAATGAAATTTATCTGTGCTGTAAAAATTAGATTACGGATTATTAATTTCATTTTGTAATATATTTATATATCAAATAAAAGCAAATTTAAAATTTAACATTAAATTTATGTATGAAATTATAACAAGTTTCGAGCAATTTACCGAAACTTACAAAAACGAAGATGCAGTTTTATTTTACTTCTCTCACGAGGAATGTAATGTATGTAGAGTCTTAAAACCCAAGATAGCGAGTCTTGTTTGGGGAGAATTTCCAAAAATAAAACTTTTTTACGTAGATACTCGTGAATATCCAGATGTAGCAGCACAAAATGGTGTTTTTACCAATCCCGTAGCATTAATTTATTTTCAGGGGAAGGAATTTTATCGCAAAGCAAGAAATATAGGAATTGGAGAACTCCAAGAAACTATTGAAAAACCTTATAATCTGTTATTTGAGTAGATAGTAATTGAGTCCATTCCAATAAATGTCTTTTTGGAATGGACTCAATAATTTAGAATTTAACTTTATTATAATCATCTTCTTTTGGCGGTGGAGTATTATCTTTTTGGGGAATATTGTTTGTTGAAAAATCCAAACTTTGCATATTTTCTTCAATCATAGAATAAATTGTTAGTATTAAATTTATATAATCTACAAATTCGTCATAATGTTTTCGTAAACTATTTTCGCTAATATGAGAATCTACGTTTACATGAAAAATATCTCTTCTGTTGTCAATTCCAAAATAAAAATTATTATTGTTAAACGAAAAATAAACTTTGCCATGCTTCTCCCTTTCGGAAATTAATAAACTACATAAATTATCGGATAAAATCTTTCTTGCTTCAGGTTCATTTTTTGTATAAACTGCAAAATACTCTTCAAATACTTTATTATCAATCTTTATAAGATTATTTTGAAGCCTTGATAAGTTCATTTTTTGTAAAGCACGACCTAAACCACCCAAGTTTTTCTCTAAATAATCGTGGACAACAGTTGTTTCGCCAGCAAATGTTTGCGGAAATTGGACAACAAAAAATGGTCCTTTAAAAACAGTTGTAGTTCTTTTATCGTTTTTTACTTGAACTGTTATTTCCGAAAACTGGATTGGAATATTATTAATAGTGCCACTAAAAAAGTCTTCTCCTGAATATGTGTTAAAACTTCTAATTATTTTGCTTTTCTTAAATAAATCTTTTGGAATAAAACGTTCTGGTTCGTAGTTAAAAGACTCATTTGCAGTTGTTACCAGTTTTTTTATTAGTCCATTTTTTATTCCTATCAAAATCTTCTTTTTCTTAGAACTCCTTCTAATAAGAAATACAATTCCAGCAATAGCAACCAATATTAAAATTAACCACATTTTGGTTATTAATGTGATAATTAGTAATACTAATGCAATTCCTCCAATAATAAGTCCTACTTTTTTAGAGTCTTCCTTCAATTCTGCTAATTTTTCTAATCGGTAGCTTTCCAGACCT
>JAOZQN010000939.1 GCA_029932195.1 Bacteroidales bacterium
CGTTTAGCAAATCAATGTTTTTGTGCAAAATAGTTTTTATGAACAAACCCTGCTATTTCATATACCTCAAGTCCTTCAGTAATTTCATTTCCAAGATTTTCAATAGATATTTTAACAGAATCTGCTATTGATAAAAAACCACTTACTGGCGAATTAATATTAGAAATAGCAATATCATACTCATTTGTTTCTGCTGGTGGGGTAAAAATATAAGTTGTGCCACTTTCTATAAGAGCTAATGTTTCTGGGAGGATTGCATCGTTTTCTGTTTCGCTTGAAGCAGTTGCTCCGTTAATATTATCTGGTGTTACACTAACAAACTCTGTTTGAGCAGTTCCTTCGGCATTTAGCCCAATAGAAGTTGTAGAAGCAAAGCTCCAGTCAGAAGTTTGTGTTAGATCTCCATAAATAAAATGGATTAAATTATCTTGTTGAACTAATTTTACTTGAAAACTTACAACACCCACACTTATTCCTGCATTGTCGTATCTACCAACATTAAGAAATTCTACTGTAAGAATTTTATTGCCTTCTATTCCTTCTAAATTATAAAATATTCCATCACTCGAACCGCTATCGTGGAATTTCAAATCGTCCCATAGAGGAGCTAATAAGTTTGTGTAATTTGTTGATTCTAAATCGTTAGTTGCTTGACTAATTTGGCTTCCTAGATTTACTGTTCCGTTGGTATTAACGCTAAATTCGGTATAAACAACCTGATTGTAAGTAAATTCAAAACAAATTGGAGTTAAGTCTGTAACTCCATCGTCCCAATCACTTGGCGTTAAAGCTGTTCCTAATGAACTAATACTCGCATATACTCCTGCCTCTTCTTCAAAACTATATAATGATAAAGTTTTACTGCCTTGTGCAAAAGTTACAAAATAGGATAATGTAATAATTGTAATAAGTAGTATTTTTTTCATAATTTTAAGGGGAGTTAAGATGAATAAAAAAAATTGAATTTGTAAATATAACCTTTTTAAAAGTAATTACAACATTTATTTTCACATTAATAATTTTACATTTTTATTCCCAACAAAGTTATATCATCACGTTGTTCTGTGCCGTCCATCCAATTTTTTATTTCAGAGTCTAGTATTTCATGTTGAGTCTTTAAATCTTTTTGATAAATATTTTCTAAAGTAGAAATTAATTTAGGTGTTCCATATTTTGGCTACCCACGTAAAGTTGGACAAATTTAGTAATCAATGACTTGCCTCCT
>JAOZQN010000477.1 GCA_029932195.1 Bacteroidales bacterium
AAAAACAAATATTGTTCTAAAAAAAAGTCTCTCTTTTTTTGTTCCCTATTTTGCAATTGTGTATATCGGTAACTGCTTAATTACGTTGCTTTTTCTTGCACCATGTTCAATTGAAAAAAAGATGTCAATTTACCGCACTTTGAAACAAATCAGCACTATAGTAATAAAAAAGCAATGGAATTTAAGCAAATGTTATGTTTTTTTTTTCAATCCAATAGAATAATATCCAATGAATATCTACAAAAATAAAAAAAAAGCAAATAAAATTCAATTTATTTGCTTTTTTTTGTTTTAAAATCAAAATTTAATATAAAAACCAGATTCAATTCCTACTGATGTTATAAAAATTCCTTGCATAAATAACATATTAAACTCAAAGCCTATTTTATGAAATCCAAAATTAATGCCTATTGGATGCGTTATAATTCCATAATCAAATTCTATTGGTGCAAAATAAGTTCCTAAATTTGAATATAATTCGAAAGAATAATTATTCGATTTATTTAGAATGTATGAATATTGAAAAAAAACACTTGGTATAAAATAATAATAATCACCATAAGTATCGTCAATTACTCCAAGCATTGTATTTATTCCAAATGATTTTTTTGGATTTTTAAATCTATGTCCATAAGTTAGTGAGCTTGCAAATCCTATATATCCTAAGTATAATGTTGATTTAAAATAATTTTTAGTCGTTTTAATATTTTTAACTGGCACAACAGGTTTTTCATAAACACCGTCTTCATCAAGTGTCCATCTTACTTTACCTTTAAATCGTGGAGGAACATAACAATCTAAATCTTGCCACTTATTTATCAAATCGTTGGCAATTTTAGCAAAAGTTGCATTTACTTCATCAAAATTTTCTGCAAGAATAAAATTATTTGATAAATCTTCCAGTATGCTTTTAAAAAGTAGATTGTCGCCAACGTCGTCGCCTTGAACTGCAATTATGTGACTTTCAATTTTTTTGCCTTTTATTTTCTTGTTGTTTATAATGTTTTTGATATGTTGAAAATAAGGGTCGGCTTTTCCGTCTGTTGGTGCTCCGAGTTTGGCATCCATCGACTGGTTATCAATACCGTCTGTAAAAGTTATCAGATATGAACCGTCATATTTGTCGGAACTGATATTTTTGCTGTAATCTTCCAACATATTTACTCCTTTTTCCATAGCATAATAGAGTGCGGTATTTTTTTTTATGTCTGGACTTTTTATAAATCTAATCATTTCTGATTTTGTATTACCGTCAAGTCCTTTAATTGGATAAATCATTTTGTCTGTATTATCCATAGTATTAAATAGCACAATTCCTATTTTTACATTTCCGTTTGGCGATTTGGCATAAATGTTTTCAATAAATTTTACTGCACTTTGTTTTAATTTGTCAAAGTCTGTTCCAATAGAACTACTGTAATCTAATACTAACACCATAGACATTTCTTTTGTTGCTTGAAATTTAGGAGTTCCTTTTTTTGTTTCACCTTCTTTCTGCCATTTGCTGTTTTGCCACTTCCAAAATCTTACATTAGTAAATTGGGCAGGACAATTAGTTTTTGCTCCTTCAAAAGTAAATACGACCGAACCTTCTTCTGTTGTGTAGCTCGATAAAAAATTTCCGCTTGTTGAACTTACTCCTTTATATACGATATTAGACAGTTCGTATTTGAATTTTCCGTTTTCAACTTTGGCTTCAAAATCACCTTCTATGTAATAATTTGAGTTTTCTGCTTGTGCAAACAGTGATGTTGATAGCAAACTCAGGGCTAATAAGAGAAATAAATTTTTCATATTATTTTATTTTTTGTTACCAGTTCCCCAAAAAACAAGATTTATAAGTTAAATTATAAATATAAAAAAAGCGTGGGAACTGTAACTCTTATCCGTTCGTAAGGTTCGACCAAAAACCCACTATCACAAATAAGAACAGCCCACGCCGTTTGGCGTGAGCATTCGTCTTATTTCTTGTGATAGTTAAAATTTGGTCGATTTTACGAACAAGAAAATAAGCTAAACGCTTTTTATTTTAATATTTTAGTTTTATTTCATAGAATTATTAATTTTTCAGATTAAAAATTAAAGAATTTATAAACATTAATTATGTTTATAATTAGTGTAGCTACCAAGTAATTGTTCTAAATGATATACTTCTGCACAATCATCAAAAGTAAAAGCATCTGCTCCTATAATTTGAATTTTTTTACGTTGTTCTATATTTAATTTTTTTATACTTTTAAATTTATCCAAAGGTATAATTAATTTTCTACCGTCTTTTAAAGAAACTTGAATTAATTTATTTTCGGTATTAATAAATTCAATTTCTGGTTTTATATTTATATATCCTTCTGTCATAATTTAATTATTTTAATAGGTTTGTTCTTGAAAAATTTATCTAATTGAGAATTAATAATATCAGAGTGTTTTGTAACTAATTTTAGTATTTTATTAATTTCTTTTGAGCTAAAATCACCTTGTTTAGCAAGTTTAATCTCAGGTTCTAACCATATTTTGGCTGGTTTAAAACGATTTACTGATTGCATAAAAACATGAATATGTCGTCTGTCTTCTTTTATATCAATACCAAAGATATAAAAAATAATATTATTAAAGATTAAAATTTTAGGCATTTGATATTAGTTTATTAAAAGTTTTATGTTATTTTTTGAGAAATTGTTTTTGCTTATTTGTTTAAAATACAAAGGTAATAAATTTATTTTATTTTTTGCAACATTTAATTTTTATTCTTGTTTTTGTTTTCTTGTTTTTTTTGCAATGAAACATAACGGTAACTTGTTGGTGGCGTTTTATTTTGGTATTTTTTTGGTGCTTCGCACCAAAAAAATACCAAAATAAAATGACAACCAACAAAATGATATGGTTCTTTTTTTCTTTCTATCTGTTTTTATAAAACTCTGCCGAGCGAATGCCCGACAGAGTAAAAATAGTTCTTTTTGAAGAAGCACGAACCGCACGCACATAGTAGGTGTTGCTCTTATTGTCGTTGTTCTGATTGCCACCGCTGAAATTCTGTTTCCATGCGTTGTTGCTATTGGTCTCAGTAGAACTCCAATTAATGTAAATGTGTTTTGATGGTTTTGCCGACCGGCAAAGCATACGATTTAACAAACAAAAAAAGTTATAAAGTTTGTAAAGTAAAAAGTTGAAAGAAAAAAAACTTTACAAACATTATGACTTTTCAACCTTTTAACTGATTTTGCCTGTCCATCTACCCTTTTTCAAAAAAAAACATGCTCGCTACCATAAACCTGTGGCTCATGATATTCTGGCTAAAATTATTAAATTAATTATATCTATTTTTCCATGCAGTAGCTTGTTTGCAAATAATTTCGAGCATCTTACTAATTTCTGCAAGATGCTTTATACTTATTAGTTTTAAATCTACGCAAAGGCGAACTTCAAGTTTTAAGATTTCAAAGTTATCCAAAAATTCTTCGATATATTGGCATTTATCTGTATTACGATTTGCCCTATATATTGAACGAACAAGGATAATACTATCCATTTCATATCTTGCCCAAGCGTATATTTGTATTCTCGGGAAAATTCTTTGGTTCGTTTATAAATTAACAAAATTAATTTGTAAGTATCTTTATAAATTGGTAACTCCTGTGATAATGACATAAAAATACAATTGCTTTAAATGTAAAGTTTACTTTACGTTGATTTTAAAAAGTCAAATATCCCAAAAAAAAATTCGATTGCCTACGGCAATAAATTGGTAAATAGGTGAATAGTTAAAAAACACGAACCGCACGCACATAGTAGGTGTAGCTCTTATCGAGGTCGCTCTGACCGCCACCGCTGAAACTCTGACTCCATGCGTCGTAGCTATTGGACTCAGTAGAACTCCAATACCAATTGTCTGCAAAATTACCATTACTATTCGTATGTAAATTCACATACATTAATTTTAATTCATATTTTGAAGGTAAATACCAGCCACCATAAGTAACTGCGTCATCGCCTTCTCCTACTACTACAAAATAATTAGCACACAAACCAGCGGCATAAGTTGAACAGTCGCTCCCTTGATTGGCAATTATCAACATTGTATTCATAGCACCAGAACCAATACCATCGCCATGTGCTTCGGTATTGGTATAATCTCCATTATACCATTGAATACCATCGCTTTGGTCTTCTGTTGCACATACTAATCCATGCTCGCCGGTAGCGTCTAACCAAAAAATTATTCCTCCCTGATATGGTTCGCCTATGGATAAAGGACTTCTACCTGCTGTTGCACTAATTTCATAAGGGTCGGCTGTTGTTCCAGTTCCTGTTACTTCTACATTCTCTCCACCAGCTATTTTAGTTTCAGAACCGTCACCTACGCCATCTTTTAAACTGCTTAATTCTACTTCATTTCCGGCTGAAATTTTAAGTGTTGTGCCAGTAAATGTCAAATTTTGCAATTCATTTGCTGGGTCAGCATCGGCATCATCTGCATTTTCCACATTTTTTGCCATTAAAGCATAAGGAACACTCAATAATTGGCTTGTGCCCATTACTACGTCATTTACACTTATTTTTATAAAATAAGTAGATAAACTCCAATCTACAGAACCCATATTTTCTACCGAACCAATGTTTAAATTTATTAAACCTTGTGCGGTGGTAGTTACTGTGTGAGTTTCATTAAAAACGCTATTACCTGCTGCACTAAGGTGTTAATAATTTGATATTTCATCAAAAAAAGTTCCCCCAGTTTT
>JAOZQN010000478.1 GCA_029932195.1 Bacteroidales bacterium
TTTAATAATTTTCCTAATTTTTAGAGAAAATAAAAATCATCATGTAGAGTAATAAAATTCAATAAAACGTTCAAAAGCACTTGCTAATGTTGAGACAGCTTCTTTTGTATAACCATCTATGAGAGCAAGTGTTCCAAAATCAAATAAAAATTCAAATTTTTCTTCATGAAAAGTAGTATATGAAATATGTCCTTTATCACAAGTAAATTCATACAAATTATCATCATTAATATCAAGAAGAACGTGTGTATCTCCTTTAAAATCATCATTTAATTTTTCATAATTTTCTTTTGTCTGTCCAATCTCTTTTAGACACTGCCAACATAATTTTGATATTTTTATTTTCATTTTAAAATTGTTTTTAACGAATACGTGTGTGGTAGCTTGCACTATACATACTGTTATCGTGTTGTTTTATTACATAATGATTTCTTTTAATTCTTTACAATACAATTATTTTTATTTGTTTAATTTGTATAAATATATTCAGACATTTGAAGTTTGTATTTACAATGATGAGTCTATTTTGAAAAGCATTTTTTGCTAAACTCTGCATTAGGCACAAACTTAAGATAGCTCATTAACACTTATAATTTGGATAGTTTTTTTGTAATTTTTTCGTTGTTAATTATCAAAGAATAAATATAAATCCCTGTTTTTAAATGTGATATATCTATCTCTTTTGAATAACTTCCTGGATTTTTGTATTCATCTATACATACTGTTTCCTTTTTTCCCGATTGAGACGAGATATAAAGTTGCACTCTTCCTTTGTCTTTTATATCAAAACTAAATGTAACTTTATCCGATACAGGGTTTGGAAAACAATCATTTAGAGAGTTTTTAAGATTCGTATTTTTAGTATCACTTTCACCAAACAAATCTATTTTTTGATTAACAAATTCACCAAAATTTGTTGCTTCAAGAGCATCACTATCTGCTCCAAGCCAATCTACAAGCAAGCTTGTGTATATTCTCCTATAATCTATTTGATATTTTAAATTGCCATTATCAAGGTTGTTGAGGTCTGGATTGTTGCCTTCTATGCCGCCTTTTAGTGCCGAACCAAATAGCATAACAGGAGCAGCTTTGCCATGGTCGGTGCCATAACTTCCATTGGAATAGACTCTTCTACCAAATTCAGAAAACGACATTGTTACTACTTTTTCATCTAAACCTTGTTGTTTTAAGTCGTCGTAAAATGCTTTTACCGAACTGGAAAAATGGTATAATAGGGCTGCATGTCGTCCTAATGAATTGTCATACGATTCAACTTGGTCTGCATGTGTATCAAATCCTCCCATTCTAATAATATAAATTTTAGTTTTGCTACCTCCACTAATAAGTTTTGCCAATATCTTAAATTGTTCTGATAAGTGATTTTTTTTAAATTGAGAAGGGGCATTTAACGGATAATATTCTGGATATTCAACACCTGATGCGTTTGAACCTTTGTCGTAAATATATTTTAGCTGTTCTGCATAAGAATTTGCTTGCAATTCCATTTGCATAATATATTCCAATTCTGAACCATAATAACTATCTGGAAATGATGTAGGAGGATTAATTCCAACACCAGAAATAAGGTCGTAGAAACTTTTTGGACTTGCTAATGAAAGTCCCATATTTATACCTGTTGCTCTGTGAAATGCCAAAGATGCAGAATTTCCTAATTCCAAAGCCAATGGGTCTGGTTTATCTGTTGAAGGATAGCCTGTTGGATAGCCTGAATTTTGATGATTCAAATATCTACCAATCCAGCCCGACTCAAAATCGTCGTTTACTCCACCGCCCATAAACATAATATCTCTACTTCTAAAATGCGACATATTATAGTTTTCGTAACCCACATTTTGAACCACAGTTGCACTTCCTTCGTCAAAAAGTGTTTTTATTCCAAACATTTCTGGATGAAGTCCAAGTTGTTGATTCTCAGGCAGATTTTTATCTATTTCTAAAATCTTTCTTTTACCTGAATAGGGTAAAGCAACATTTGCTCTTAGGTTGTAATATTCGCTATATTGATTAAGCGGAACAAAGGTATTTAAGCCATCGTTCCCTCCATGTAGCTGCACAAGAACAAGAATGTTATCATTTTCTGAGTCTGTAAATAACTTGTTAAGAAGACTTTGTCCTCCTAAAACGTTTAGAGGAAAACTGTTAATTAAAATTGGCACTGCTCCAACTATTGATAAGTTTTTTAGAAATTTTCGTCTGTCCATTATGAGTAAGTAGTGAGTTAAAAAATTGAAATTATAAAATTAAAAGTAAGTAGATGGACAATTTAAAATGGATAATTGACAATTAGTTTACTCCCAGTTATCAAGTGTAAACCAATCGTAAATCGTAAATTTAAAATTGTCAATCTACTTAATTACCTGTCCATAAGACATTTTTTGTGGCAAAAAAAGAAGAAAAAACATGATGTAAAGCAACAATTTAGCAATAAAACAATGGCTCATCGTAATTATTTACGCATCAAATTTATTTTTATGTTTTACAACACATTTTTACAAATAATAATTTTAATGAAAAAAAAATATTAACCCACGACTTCAGTCGTGGGAATAATAATAACTATTTGCATTTAACCGTTTTAACGGTTTTTAATGTTTGCGAAAAATAAAACCGTTAAAACGGTTCAGTAGTAAACTTCAATCTGTTGTCCCACGACTGAAGTTGTGGGTTGATATTTTTTTGCAAAATTATTTTATGCGTAAACAATCATGATGAGCCAAAACAATTTTACAATTTTTTTCACAAACAGGCACTAATAAAATATTAAAACAGTTGATATTCTGGCGATTGCATTATTGCAATAATTAGATTTTCTAGTTGCGATTTTACGGTTTTTTGGTCTTTTGTATTTTTATAACTATTCCATTCCTGTTTCCAATAATTTTCGGATAATTTTCCATTTAGTATATCCAAAAAATAATCAAAACGTTCTTGTGGTATTTCTACAGGAAACATATTTTCTGTAAGTTCTGCAACAATAGTATTTGAGTTTGATGGATCTGAAATATTATTATCTACAAAATCGACAATATTAAGGTTAAAACCAATATCCTTGCCAGACGAGTTTTGTCCTGCAACAACAAGAGCTGCAAATTCGTATCTATATCCTATTGTGCCAGCCGAAATCCAGAATCTGTTATATGTTGGTTTTTGATGATATGGAGGATAACCTGCAACATCTATTGGTTCGTAAAAATTCATATCTTGGTCTTCTAAAAATTTAAGAATACCTTCTGTGTATGCCAAATATTTTTCTTCGATATTAGTAGGAAGTTCAATTTCAAAAAAGTTTAATGTTCCTATAACTAAGTCAATTGGTGATTTTATGAGTGCTCCAATATGGTCGTCAATAGTTTCTGAGTTATCGGCATCGTAGAAATGGTTACTTTTCAGAAGTTGCTCTAAAACAGGCAATAATTCGTAGTTATTTGTTCTAAAAGTTTCGGCAAGTGGAGTAATTATGGCTTGTTCAATCTCATCAGTAATTTTATGATAAACAAAATGTCTATATAATCTTCTACACAAAAACTTTGCTGTCTCTTCCTTACTAAAAATCATCTCAATAAGTTGGTCTAATTCATCTATTACTGCTTTTTCTGATGCGTAATTTCCAATAAGTTCGTTGGGTTGTATTTGTGTATTATTAAACTTGCTACTAAATATTTTCATCTCTGCATTGTGCAGGTATGCCTGATTATCGGAATTTACTTCTACATATCCTCTTGGAACTCCTGTATCTGTGTCTATAGTTGCAAAATCTGTATCTATTTTATAGCCAGAAAGAACTTTTGCGACTTCTTTTATATCGTCTTCGGTGTAGTTGGTGTAATCTCCTGGAGCAATTAATTCTCCTTTTCCAATTGTATATAGCTCTAATAATTCTCTGGCAAAATTTTCGTTTGGGCTTGCTGCTCGGTTCAAAAAATTGTCAATATAGCGAAGCATTGCATTGTCAATACATACTTTTTTTATTAATTCTTTTATATTTCCATACGCATAATGCCTATATAAACAGTTTTGATAATATATTTCTGCCGTTTGCGATACAATTGTTCCTTGCACAGGCAAAAATATATGATGTAGTAATGTTAATCGTTCTTTTGCTACAGTCTTAGATTTTCTAAGCTGTTCGAGATGCCAAGATTTATAATAACGAAACAAAATATACTCTTCGCTGTTTTGTTCTGGAACTGGTTTTGGATTTAACCAAGTAGCTCCTGTTTGCAAATCAATAGGTGGATCTGGTAAAGTTGCATCTACAAAAATATCGTTTAAAGCAGCAGTTGCTGTTTTATTAGCAAAATCATTAATTGTATTTATACTTGCTCCAAAAGTAATGCGTCTGAGCAAATGTGCTGCATTTTTTTTTCCTAAATCTCCACTATATGGTGTTAATGACGGCATAATATATATATTAAAACGGTTTATTTGTTTATTGGTTCTACTTTACGAAGTTTAATTAGATTGAAATACAGACAGTTATATCTATTTAGTATAGACATCCCCTACCTAAGGTGTTAAAAATTTATGTTTTAATGAAAAAAGCTCCCCCAGTTTTTGTATTTTGTTGTTATTTAGATATATCCATAAAATTAAAAATATCTGTAATTAAATAATTGTCAATAGTTTTTTAAAATTGCCCTGACCTTTAGGTCGGGGGTAAGGTGTTAATAATTTGAAGATATTGAAAAAAAAGTTCTTTCGTTTTTAGTATT
>JAOZQN010000479.1 GCA_029932195.1 Bacteroidales bacterium
AAATTATTAACACCTTACCGACGGAGGTATGACAATGGGAATAATTTTAGTTTCTGAAACTACGGGTTCTAATTATAACTCAATAAGTAACAATACTATAGAAAATTGCACAATGGGAATTGGAGCTTTTGGAAACGAAGACATAGTTGCTTCTTACAACGAAATAACAGATAATACACTAACTTCTCTTGGAGAGGCAAACTCTCCTTTTGCAGTTGGTATTTCTATTGAAAATCAATTAAATATAGCCATATCAGACAATACTATTGATGGTTTGCAAGGAAATGATGATAGCTATGTTGTTGGAATTGGTGCAGAAAATTCGGTATCTGCAATATCAGGAAATACAATTACAAACATAAATGGTGGTGGCTGCATTGGCTTAAATCTAAGTGAAGGAAGTTACAGTGTTTATGAAAATGATATTGAAAACCTATCGGCAATAAGCATGGCAGTTGGAGTAATGACTTACTCTGGCACAGTTGATGTTTCGGAAAACTATTTTGAAAACCTATCTTCTGATAATATGGTTGCAGGCATTGCGTCTGAATATTCAGATTTATATGCCTATGATAATTATTTATATAATTTTATCGGAACTGGCATAATGGGAATTACTGCAACAGGAGAAGATAATGAAATTGAGATAGTTAATGACACATTAGAATCTTTTGTGGCAGAAGAGATTATATTTGGGATAAAACTAGAAGGAAATAACTCTTCTTTTGATGTTTCGTCAAATACACTTACTACATTCTCTTCTGTTACAGATGATTGCATGATTGTAGGAATTTTTTCAGATGACGAAGACGAAGATATAGCAAGTGATTTTAGTATCCATAATAATAAAATTTATGATTTTGAAATTAGTGCATCTTCTGGACTTATTTCTGCAATTTACAATACTCATAAAGGAAATTTTATTGCTTATAATAATTTAATTTATCAATTATACAATTCTAATTTTAACAGTGACGATGGTTTCAGTATTGCTGCAATTATTATTGGAAAAGGGACTAATAGCCTTGTTTACAATACTGTTGTATTGGACGACGAACCACTTTACGAAGAGAATTTTAATACAGTATTATTTTATAATGCAGTTCCTGCAAGTTTATTAAATATGCAAAATAATATTTTTGTAAATAATACAGAAACAACTAACGATAATCTTGCAGTTGCTTTTATTAATGGAAATGATAATTTTAATTTCTTATCTCCAACCACTAATAATAATCTTTACTTTGTTGGCACAGAGGGAGGTTCGGCAAACGAATTAATTTATATGAATTTTTCAGGGAGTTCCGCACAATCACTTGCGGAATATCAGGCACTTTTGGGAGATAGCCGAGAAGATGTATCAATTACCGAAGATCCAGTATTTGTAGGTGTAGATAATTTTAATATTAGCCCAGAAGTAGCAACAGGAATAGAAAGCGGAGGAATTGAAATTAGTTCTCCATTTGAAATTACTACCGACTTGGAAAATAAAGCCCGTTTTGGAGGATTGGATTACAACGCTGGCGGAACTGCTCCAGATATTGGTGCTTACGAAAAATATGAACCAATTATTGCAACCAACGATGCAAACAATGTTCTGACTACCACAGCAACTCTAAACGGAACTATTTTACCAAATAGCATCGAAATTTCGGATATAATTTTTGAATATGGCACAGAATCAGGCAATTATTCTAATACGACTATTACTACACCAGGCTCTGTAAGCGGAAACGAACTTGTTAATTTAACAGCAGATATTACTGATTTAGAAATGCTTACAACATACTATTTTAGAATAAAATCTACCATAGGAGAAAACGAATATTTTGGCGAAGAATTTGAATTTACAACTGGTGAAGTTTCAATTAATGGCTTAGATAACAGTCAAATAAATATTTATCCTAATCCTACAACTGGAATTATAAATATAACATCTAATTCAAAACTTCAAAACCTCAAAACTTCAAAAATTATAATTACTGATGTTACAGGAAAAACAATCTATACTTCTGATTATCAATCACAAATAGACTTATCTAACAACGAAAAAGGAATTTATTTTATAAAAATAAAAACTTCTGATAAAACTATTGTTGATAAAATAATATTGAACTAACTCTTTATGTCAGTGGTTCAAAGTATAGTGAACCACTGATTTTTTTTACAAAAAAGATATTACCATGCTTTATAAAAAATCCTTTTGGTTAACAATCTTTGTATTAGGATTAATAATACAAATAACAACAAGTTGTAACAACACAAAAAATAATACAATAACTCAAATTGATACCGTTTTTGTTATCGACACTGTTTATCTTGAAAAAGAACATTATCCTTATTTTGATATTAGTGCTCGAAAGCTACACGTATTTTACATAGGAGTTGATAATCCAATAGATATACTTTCGTGTAATACAGAAGGTGAAATTACTGTGGAAATTTCAAATGGTGAAATTACTCCCTCAGCTCACAACTCATATAAAGTATATGTCAATAAAGTTGGAAATACAACTATCAAAGCTAGTATAGATGGTGAGCTAATCGGTAAAAAAACATTTACATGTCTTAATTTACCCGATCCTGTTGCAAGTGTTGGAGGAAAAAGAGGTGGTAGTATTAAGAAATCTACTATTATAAAACAAAGATATATAACAACTGAATTACAAATTCTCAAATTTTATTTTAGAACTCATGTTGTAAACTTTACAGTCTCTACTTCAAAGTATGGTTCTCAAGGTGTAGAATCTAATAGTAATGAAATAACAAAAGAACAACAAAATCTTATTAGTGAGTTAGAAAGCGGTGATAAAGTTTATTTTGAAAATATTAAAGCACAAGCTCCTGATGGCTCAATTAGAGATTTGGGATCAATTATTTTTACTATTGAAAAACCATAAGCTAAATATAACATTATCAGTATTATTACACTATTTTAGACTCTATTATTTAAGTCCACTCTAAGAAGCACATTTTTCAGAGTGGACTTATTTTTTTTGTATCATAGATTTGTATAATGTAAGGCTTCCTTTACACAAAATTGTAAACTAGTTTGAAAACATAAAAACATTTCTATCTTTGCATTGATAAAAAATATGAAAAAACAATAAAAGCTAATTTGAAATTAAATACTTACTTATGAAATACATCTTTTTCATTTTAATAATATTTGTTGCAGTTTCATGTAACAAAAACAATCCAGAAAAGCATAACAATCACGCTCACGCTCATGAAATACCAAGTATGGCAATAACAGAGTTTACTGAAAACATAGAAATATTTGCTGAATTTCAAGCGTTTGTAGTTGGAGATACAAGTAAATTTGCTGCACATATCAACTCATTAACAGATTTTAAACCCTATTCAAAAGGAACTTTAAAAGTTACTTTGCAAAACGAAAAAAATAAAATTGAGAACTCAATAGATTTACCAAATCCAATTGGAATTTTTAGACCATTTATTATTCCTACAGAAGCAGGTGTATATCAACTTATTTTTGAATTCAAATTAGATACTTTGAACGAAAAAATTGTGGTGGACAGCTTAATTGTATATCCTGATGCACATACTGCAATTCACGAAATCCCCGAAGAAAAACCAAATTCAGACGAAATATCATTCTTGAAAGAACAGGCATGGAAAGCCGATTTTGCAACAATGGAATTAATCCCTACAAATTTTAACGAAATAATAAGAGCAACAGGCGAAATACAATCTTCTCAAAGTGATGAGATTATATTAATTGCAAAATCGAGTGGAATTGTTATTTTTCAGAAAAAGTCGTTAGTCCCAGGTATGGCAGTCAATGCAGGAATGAATTTATTTATTATTTCAGGTGCAGATTTAACAATTAATAATATTGAAAATCAATTTGCAACGGCAAAAGTTAAATATAAAAACTCGGAACAAAACTATGGTCGTGCATTAGAATTGGTAAAAACAAAGGCAATTTCAGAAAAAGATTTTCAAGAATATAAATCAGAATTTCAAAAGGATAGTATTATATATCACAAACTTGCAAAAAACATTTCACAAAAAGGTGTGAAAATTAAAAATCCAACTTCAGGTTTTATTCAAAATTTATATGTTTCGGAAGGTCAATATGTTGAGGCAGGAACACCTTTGGCGAGTGTTGTGAAAAATAAAAAACTTGTTGTAAAAGTAGATGTTTCAATGCAATATCAAAATTCTCTTTATCAAATTGAAACTGCAAATTTTAAACAACAGTTTAGTAATAAAATTTATAATTTATCCGATTTGAATGGAAAATTACTTTCTGTAGGAAAATCGGTAAGAGAAGAGTATTTTATTCCTGTCTTTTTTGAAATTACAAACAACGGAGAATTTATAGACGGCTCATTTATTGATGTTTATATAAAATCTAGAGTTGTTTTAAATCAAATTGTTGTTCCTAAATCTGCTGTTATTGAGGAACAAGGAAAGCATTTTGTGTATGTTCAAACGGGTGGCGAAAGTTTTGAAAAACGCTACATTACAATTAATTTTTTCGATGGCAACAATTATGCTGTAAGCAAAGGAATTAAATTTTCGGAACGTGTTGTTACAGAAGGTTCATATTATATTAAACTTTCTTCAATGTCGGGCACTTTGCCAATTCATGGTCATGCACATTAGGCAAATTAATAATTAACCATTTAACTACTCTACATGATGTTTTTTTTTATTTGATAAAAAAATATAAAATTTGATAAAAA
>JAOZQN010000940.1 GCA_029932195.1 Bacteroidales bacterium
CAATACTTAATAAATGAAAGTTTAAGAAATCTAAAAAAATAAAAAAAATGAGAAATACATTAACATTATTGTTAGTAGTGCTGATTTCAGCAAAGTATGTTTGCTCAAAATGGAGCAAAATTAGACGCAGGAGAATTATTTGCAGGTTCGGGATACAATGCAATTATCCCATTGCAATGGGAAGAAGCAGGAGACCCTACTGAATACCATGTATTTAGAAAAGAAGGTGTAGAAGTTTTTACACAAATAGCAGTTGTGCCAACAGGCTCATTTAGTTCGGCAAGTTATATTGATGAAAACGTAACCGCAGGAACAGAATATACATATATTATTAAAGACCAAGATGATACAGGTATGACAAATGAATATTCTGCAACCTGCAATAATACGGGGCATAGTGTAACAATTCCAGGCTGGAACACCACAGAACCTACAATTGACGGAGTTATTAGCGGTGGCGAATGGGACGATGCTGTTCAAATAGACATCACAAATTATGTTAGAATTTTCACAACAAATTACTGGTCTGCCAATACCTACGCATACATGAAAGTTGCAAACAACAAACTTTATATTGCCGTAAAAGATTACAACAGCCCAACTCTCGAACAAAATGACCAAGTAATGATGCTTTTTGACTATAATAACGATGGACTTTGGACATCAAACGACCACGACCAAAGATATTATGGAGTTTGGCTTAGTGGAGGTGTTGATGATTTATTGATGGAAAGAGGCGAAATTACAGGCACATATCCAAACATATCTTGGGGGAGCAAGCGAAATGCAACCACCTGAATTAACTGGTTGGGTTTCAGAAGGAACAGGCTACACTGCTTTTGAATTTGCTTATGATATAACAGGTTCTTATCTTGAAGGACACACCGATAATTTTGCAATGCTTTTACAAGCATCAATTTACGAAGGTGGTGAATCACAAGGACTTTCAGGTTTATTCTCTCCAGGAGGAATCTGGAAAGCTCCTTCTACATTTTTCAATTGCACAGTGCAATATGATGCTGATATAGAAGCTCCACAAGTTATTTTGGTTGAAGGAACATCAGCAATCACCAACAACGACATGCAAATTATTCTAAACATTTCTGATGAGTCGGATATTCAAACTGTTTATGGAACTTATTCAATAGACGGTGGAGCAAATCAAAATCTTACAATGACTGCCAGCAAAGGAAACTATGGATATATTGGAACTATTCA
>JAOZQN010000049.1 GCA_029932195.1 Bacteroidales bacterium
AAAGCAAAAACCGAACAAGTTTAAATGGGTAATTATTTATTTTAATTTGCCTTAGTATAACCATACCAGATGAAAAAAAAAACAATAGTATTATTTTCTGTAATTGCAATTTTGATAGGATTTGAATTACTTCTGTTTTTCTTTATGGTTTCAAAAATTGAACATGATGGAGAAACTATAAATATTTCGGGACAGCAAAGAATGCTGAGCCAAAAAATATCAAAACTTTGTTTGCAAATTGAAAATGAAACATATAGTAATCTTATTGACTCCGATTTAAAAGAAGAACTTACAAATATCATAGAATTATTTGTAGCTTCACATGA
Source organism: Bacteroidales bacterium (assembly GCA_029932195.1). Classification (GTDB taxonomy): domain Bacteria; phylum Bacteroidota; class Bacteroidia; order Bacteroidales; family JAOZQN01; genus JAOZQN01. The sequence continues at coordinate 327 of JAOZQN010000049.1, forward strand.
AAAATTACAGAAAGGTCATAAATCAGATGAAACAGAAGAACTATTTGCAAAACTGCAAGATAATTATGATAAACTTGTAAGTAGTGCAAAAAAAATAGCAAACTCCCAAGATGATGAAAATGCTTTGATAATTATTGTCAAAAATGAAGGTTTGTTTTTATTTACAATGGATAGAATTGTTTTCCAATACGAAATAGAAAACGGCAAAAAAACAAATAATATGATTATCGTTATGATTATTATAGCAAGCATTATTTTATTATTTTTAGTTCTTGCTCTTAAATTAATAGTATTACCTACAATCAATAAAGAAAAGCAGAATTTAAATATTATCAAAAAAAAATCATTGCAAATTACAAAACAAAACGATGAATTAACTGCATCAGCAGAAGAACTAAGACAAAATAATGAAGAGTTATTAACACTTAACGAACAATTAAACGAAGCAAATTATTTAATACAAGAAAAAAATGGGAAAATAGAAAAAGCACATAAAGATATTACTGCCAGTATTAACTATGCTAAAAGAATACAAGAAGCATTACTTACAAGTAAAAAATTAATAGAGTCATATTTTAATGAATATTTTATATTTTTTAAGCCTAAAGAAACAGTAAGTGGTGATTTTTATTATATGTATAAAATAAATAAATACATTATTTTTGCAGTTGCCGACTGTACAGGACATGGTGTACCTGGGGGATTTCTTACTATGCTTGGCATTACATATTTGCATGAAATTGTAAGACAAAAAGAAAAAACTAATTCAGGATTTGTGCTAAATCAATTGCGACAACGAATAAAAAATACTTTTAAAAATTTTGAGCAAGCAGCAAATAATGGATTGGATATAGCATTTTGTACAATTAATACAGAAACAAATGTTTTGCAATATGCAGGAGCTTATAATCCATTATGGATAATCCGAGAAAATAAATTAATTGAACATAAGGCAACAAGGAATCCCATTGGATCTTATCCCAAAGAAGTTGATTTTAAGAATAATGAAATACAGCTTTTCAATAATGATGTTATATATTTATTCTCCGATGGTTATCAAGACCAATACGACAGCGAAAATAAACAGAGGTTTACAAAAAAACGATTCAAAGCCTTACTTCTTGAAATTCATAAATACCCTGTTGAACAACAAAAAGAACTACTTGGCGATGTTCTGAAAAAATGGAAAAAAAAGAATCCTCAAATAGATGATATTGCTATACTAGGAGTGAAATGGAAAATCTGATTAGAAGATAAAAACAGAAACTGTTTTATAAAATAATAATAAAAATTAGGAATTATTCAACAAAAGTGAATAACTTTGTAACCCGCACTACTTCACATTGATTTGGGTGTTATGAGATTGTTGAAAAAAGAATAATATAATAACAATAATGAAAAAGATAACTCAACTTACAGAAAGAAAGTGGAGAACTAATATAAGTAAAGATGCTTATGGTAACCGAAATAAATCTAAAGTTTATTATACAGTTCCAAGAAAAGTAAAAAGTGTTTCTCCTGGACCTCGATTTGGGCATTTTTTTGTTGATCTTATTACTTATCAAGTATTGATTTATATTCTTGACTATCTGATTTCTTTACTTTTAACGATTATTGAATTTAGTGAAGCCTTGAACTTGACTATAGGAATGTTTTCAACTTTAAGTTTCTTATTATTATATCCAATTTATTATTTTATCTGTGAATTAATTTGGCAAAGAACTCTTGGAAAATTATTAACAAAAACTCTTGTTATTGATGAAAATGGAAACAAACCTGATCTACGGACTTTAATTTTTAGATCTCTTATTAGAATCGTTCCTTTTGAAGCTTTTTCTTGTTTAGGTGATAAGAATAATAGCTATGGCTGGCATGATAGATGGACAAACACATGGGTTGTTACAGATAAAGAATTAAATAATCTTAGAAAACTGCAGGAGGAACAAACAGAATAAACTGCTAGTTATGTAACATAGACATACGCTTGCTATTGCTGTGCAACAGCCCATTTAGTGATTCGAGATAGAAACATATCAGTATCATTGTAGAGCATACAGGTTGCAAAATTTACATGAAAGCTCCAGGAAACCAAAATAATCTTAATAATTATAAACCATAGCCAAAAAAAATAAAGTAATAAAGTAATAAAGTTAAAAGTGTTTTTTTATTAATTAAAATTTATAAATTTGCAGAAGATATTTTTATTGTTTGCAAAATATTGTAAACCAATAACTAACAACTAATAACCAACTAACTAAAAAAATGGCAATAATAAGACCTTTCAAAGGATTTCGTCCTCCGCAGGACATAGTAGAAGAATTGGCGTGTTTACCTTACGATGTAATGAACTCGGAAGAGGCTCGCAAAATGATAGAGGGAAAAGAAAAATCGTTGTTACGAATTACTAAATCGGAAATTGATTTGCCAAAAGGCATTGATGTTCACTCTGATGAGGTTTATAACAAATCGAAAGAAAATTTTGAGATGTTTAAAGAAAAAGGCTGGCTTGTGCAAGAGGACGTAGCAAAATACTACATTTACGCTCAAACAATGGACGGCAGAACACAATACGGAATTGTTGCAAACGCCTCTGTTGATGATTATTTGAACGGAATAATTAAAAAACACGAACTCACTCGCCCAGATAAGGAGGAAGACAGAATGATAAATATTCGTGTGAATAACGCAAATATTGAACCCGTATTTTTTTCGTATCGTGCTGTGCCAGAGATTGATGCAGTTGTAGAAAATATTGTGAAAAATCAAAAAGCAGATTACGATTTTACTGCAGAAGATGGTTTTGGACATCATTTTTGGGCAATTAATGATGCTAAAACAAATGTAGATTTAGAAGAGCTTTTTAAAACAAAAGTTCCATTCACCTATGTAGCTGACGGACACCACAGAACAGCAGCTGCTGCACTCGTTGGTAAAGAAAAACGTGCAGAAAATCCAAGTTACACTGGCGACGAAGAATTTAACTATTTCCTTGCAGTGCATTTTCCCGATAATCAGCTTAAAATTATTGATTATAACAGAGTTGTGAAAGATTTGAACGGAAATACGCCAGAAGAATTAATTACAAAATTAGAAAAAGGTTTTGATGTAGAATTAAAAGGCGAAGATATTTACAAACCAAATACTTTGCATAATTTTGCGATGTATTTAGATGGAAAATGGTATTCGCTAACAGCAAAATCAGGAACTTACAACAACGACGACCCAATTGGTGTTCTTGATGTTACAATACTTTCGGAGCAAGTTCTTTCACCAATTTTGGATATTCAAGATTTACGAACTTCCAAAAGAATTGACTTTGTGGGAGGAATACGTGGACTTGGCGAACTCAAAAAACGTGTGGATAGTGGCGAAATGAAAGTTGCATTTGCACTTTATGCCGTTTCTATGGAGCAACTTCTTAACATTGCTGATACTGACAATATTATGCCTCCAAAAACTACTTGGTTTGAACCAAAACTTCGTAGCGGACTTGTAATTCATGCTTTGGATTAGTTTTATGGGCACTCCTAAAAACCCAAAACTCTGCGTTATACAAAATTATTAAAATACTCATTTACAGGAGTAAACTCAAACTTTAAGAATTTTGAAAGCCTTGATTTTTGAGTTTTTAGGAATGCCCTTATAATAATTTGTGTTACAAATATTTACAAAAAGGTTTAATTGAAAAATTAAACCTTTTTTTGTAACTTTAGTTTTTTTAATAATAATAAAAGCCTTGATTTTCTAATTTTATAATTGTATTTTTGTAAGATATTATATTTTAACCTTCATCTGATTATTATAATGAAAAGATTCTATATACTCCTAATAATTAGCATATTATCATTTCAAATATTTGCAAATGATAAAATTGACAGCCTATTTAATGAATTTGATAATGCAAAAAAGGATACTTCTAAAGTATTTATTTTGAATGAAATAAGTCAAGAATATTTAAAATCTGATTTTAATAAGGCTCTTGAAACTGCTGAAAAAGCACTTAACTTGGCAAAAGAAATTAATGATAAAAAACATATTGCATTGTCATATACATACATAGCCTATGCTAAATACCGTTTGGCAGATTATTCCGAAGCCAAAATAAACATAGGCAAATCGCTTGCAATTTTTGAAATTATAGATGATAAATTACATATTTCTAAATGTTACTCTTTTATTTCGCAAGTTCATTATGCACAACAAGAATACAATAAAGCGATTGAATTAGCGAATAAATCAATACAAATAAAATTAGATAATAATTTAACTAATGAATTGGAAATAAATTATTTAACGCTTGGAGCAATAAGGCAAAAGCAAGGAAAATATAACTTGGCATTAGAAAATTTGGCTACCCACGTAAGGTTGGACAGGTAATTACTCATTCTTTTAGCTTTATATTATAATGAAAAGACCACTACAAAAAAAAATAATATATTGATAATTAAGATATTACAAATAAAAAAGACCACTACAATTTAATGTTTTTTTGTATAATTAATAATTAGAAAACATGTTAAAATTGTGTAAGTTTCCAACTTTACGTGGGTAGCCGAAAATTTCTTTAAAGCAGTAAAATATTACGACAAAAATGGTAAAGCTGTAAATAAGGCTTCTGTTTATAATAATATTGCTGTAACTTACAGAAAATTAGATGATAACAAATCTGCAATTGAATATTATAATAAATCATTGCTACTTTACAAACAAGTTAATAATAAATATGGGGAGATTAAAATTTACAATAATCTCGCAGTTTTGTATGAGCAACAAAACATGGACGAAAAAGCTATAAAAAATTATGAAAAAGCTCTGGAACTAAGCAAAGAAGTTAATTATGCTGGAGGAATTGCCATGACTTTGATAAATATTGCAGGAATATATATTGAGACAAATGAAAATTTAGAAAAAGCAAAATCAATATTACTTGAAGCCGAAAAAATATGTATAGAAACAACTGATAATTACAAACTTATTTTTGTTTATGGGCTTCAAGGTCAATATTTTACTAAAAAAAATAATCTGAGCCAAGCTGCTTTTTATTCAAAAAAATCGTATGATATAGCAGTTAAAATTAACGTCTCAAAAGATATTGCAGATTTAGCTTTACAGCTATCCGAAATTTATAAAAAACAAAAAAATTATGAAAATTCTCTAAAATATTTTGAAATATTTCATAAAACAAATGATAGTATTTATAATGTTGAAAATACAAATATTATTGAAGAAATGAAAAATAATTTTGAAGTTTCGGAGAAAGAAAAAGAAATAAAATTACGAGAAAACAAAATTTTAATGCTTGAAAAGAATAAGCGTCTAAAAACACTTAAAAACTACGCACTTATAATAGGTCTATTTGCTCTTTTGATAATAATTGTATTAATTTTAATCTTTTTCAAAAATAAATTTGCAAAAAATAAACTTATTGCAGATAAAAATGAAGAGCTTTTTAAATCGCAAAAGAAAATACTTGAACTTGAACTCAAAACAAAAGAAAAAGAGGCAAAAGAATTATCGCAAGAGCTTGAATATAAGGATAAAGAAATACAATCTTTTGCAATGAGCATTGTCGATAAAAATGATTTTATCGAAAAAATAAAAATTGATATTAAAAAATTGAAAAATAAAAGTTCTAATAAAGATATAGATTCTCAGATTAATTCAATCTTATTCAAAATTAGTAATAAATTAGTTTTAGAATACGAAAGAGAAGAATTTTTGGCAAATGTAGAGCAAATAAATAACAATTTTTTCCTTCAAATTGAACAAAAATTTCCCAAACTTACCAAAAATGAAAAAAGAATTGCAGGATTATTAAGAATTGACTTACATTCTAAAGAAATTGCTGCAATTTGTAATATTACTGTTAAAAGTGTTGATACTAACCGATATAGACTACGTAAGAAATTAAATTTAGACCAAAACGTTAATCTAAATGAGTTTTTTAAAAATATTTAGAAAAATATCTTAAGTAGTGGTATTTTTATTTGTAAACTATTGATTAAATGTATTTAATTAAAAAATGTAGTAATAAAATTTTGCTTTTCAAATAAAAATGTAGTAATTTAGACGGTAATAATTTCTTGACTTTCTTATCTTTCAGTTGTATTATTGCAATATGAAATTTTTACTAATTTTAATAACTCTTTTATCATGAAAAAATTAATTTTAATTCTTGTAGCAATCGTTATTGCCAACAGCGTATTTTCTTTTAGTCCACCAACTTTATACTCTCCATCTAACGGAGGCTCTACTTATAGTTCAGCTACACTTGACTGGTACACAATATCTGGCATTAATTATGGCACCGACCAGTTTGAATTTCAAATAGCATCAGATAACGCATTTTCTGAAATTGTATTTACAGATATAGAAACTTCTATTAATTCAAGTAGTTCAAATGAAGATACGAAGGAGTATGTAGAAAATCTTAGATTTGGAGAAGCTTATTACTGGCGAGTTGATTGCTTATAGGAGGTGTAACTCCTGAGGCATGGTCAAGCACATGGTCTTTTACCACAATAGATTACGTAAGTTTAAATACTCCATCAAACAATGGCTCAGTTTATACAGGCATGTCAATTGATTGGTATTCTCACTCTGGAGTAGATTTTTACGAATATCAGCTTGATACTGTAAATACCTTTGACTCAGATGTTTTTTATGAAAATGTTGAAGCATACATTAACTCATCAAGTTCAAATTCGGATACCGATGAGTATATTGAAAATTTATATTTTGGAAAAACTTATTACTGGCGAGTTCGTGCAATAAATGCAGTTGATACTTCGGAGTGGTCTGCTGTAAGAGGTTTTATTACAATAGATTACGTAAGTTTAAATACTCCATCAAACAATGGCTCAGTTTTTACAGGCATGTCAATTGATTGGTATTCTCATTCTGGCGTAGATTTTTACGAATATCAAGTAGATACTGTAAATACCTTTGATTCAGATATTTTAATAGAAGATAAAAATACTTATATAAATTCATCAAGTTCAAATGGAGATACAGAAAAATATTTAGAAAATTTGTATTTTGGACAAACTTATTATTGGCGAGTTCGTGCAATAAATGCAGTTGATACTTCTGAATGGGAAACGGTTAGAGTTTTTTATACCGTTGATTATGTTGCTCTTAATTCTCCTGCCAACAATGGTTCAGTTTTTACAGGAACCACTATTAATTGGAATTCTCATTCTGGCATAGATTTTTATGAATATCAAGTTGATACCACAGAGACCTTTGACTCAGAGGTTTTAATAGAAGGTTTGGAAGCCTATATAAACTCGTCAAGTTCAAATGATGATACCGATGAATATATTAATGACTTATATTTTGGAAAAACTTATTATTGGCGAGTTCGTGCAATAAATGCAGTTGATACTTCTGAATGGGAAACGGTTAGAGTTTTTTATACTGTTGATTATGTTAGTCTTTATACTCCTGCTAATGAGACTCTTAATATTAACACAAGTGGAACTAATTTAGACTGGGGTTCTCATTATGGTGTTAGTTTTTATGATTTAGAAATTGATAAAACCAATCAATTTAACTCTCCTGATTTACAGGAAATTACCAAAGCATATATAAATTCAAGTAGTAGTAATTCAGACACTTATCAGCATACTGGAATTTTAGATGAAAATACAATTTATTTTTGGCGAGTTCGTGCAATAAATGCAATTGACAGTTCTGCGTGGACAACACGTTGGTTTAGCACAGGAAATGCTCCGTTAAATTTGCCAGAAACCCCAATTTTAACTAGTCCTACAAACAACACCACTTATTTACCCACAAGTTTTACTTTTGATTGGCAAGATGCAAATAATACAAGTTCATATATATTACAATATGCTGATAATAATCAATTTATAAGTGCTATTCAAGAAACAAGTGCTGTTTCAGAATTTGCAGTTTCAGGTTTAGATGAGAACATAACTTATTATTGGAGAGTTTATTCCTCTGACGGGACAAATATTTCTAACTGGTCTGATGTTTGGAGTTTTTCTACCAATACAGATGTATTAGATGCTCCATCTCTAGTAAGCCCTGTTAATGAAGCAACTAATCAATCTACAAGCCCAATATTGGTTTGGAATTCTGTTATGGGAGCAACAATGTATGAATATCAATATTCTACCGATGAATATTTTTCAACTTATGCAAATGACTATGTTTCAGGAACAGATGCCACAATTTCGGGCTTAAATAACAATTATACATATTATTGGCGAGTAAGTGCATTTGATGGCACAGACTGGTCAGAATGGAGCGAAGTTTGGAGTTTCACAACCGAAGAAGCAGGAGCAGGTTTAAGCACTCCAATTCTCATTAGTCCAACTGATAATGCAACAAATCAAGTCCTCTCTCCCACTCTACTTTGGAACATTGTGCCAACGGCAAATGAATATGAATATCAATATTCTATTGACGAAACTTTTGCAACCTACGAAAGTGGAACGACTCAAAGTAGCTCAATTTCTATTGGCGTTTTGGATTATAACACCGAATATTTTTGGCGAATACAAGCTACTGATGGCACAAATTTTTCGGAATGGAGCGAGATTTGGAGTTTTACAACAGAAGGAAATACAAATTTATCAGCACCTATATTAATTAGTCCTTCGGATAATGCTATTAATCAATCATTAAGTTCCTCTTTAAATTGGAACTCTGTAAACAATGCAACCGAATATGAATATCAATATAGCACAGACAATACTTTTTCCACTTTTACTGCAGGAATAACTGCTAACACAGAAATATTAATTGATTTAGATTATAGTACCGAATATTTTTGGCGAGTTCAAGCAACCGATGGCACAAACTTCTCAGAATGGAGTGAAATTTGGAGTTTTACAACCGAAGATGATGTTAATATTTATAATATCAAAAATGAGGAAATTTACATATATCCAAACCCTGCTTCAAATTATTTATATATTTTTGTAAATGATAATTTTATTGATAATGAAATAACTATTACAGATATTTCTGGAAAAACAGTTTACAACTCTTATTTGAAAAATAACAAAACTCAAATTGATGTAAATAATTTAGAATCTGGTATTTATTTTGTAAACATTAAAACAAAAACAAATATTATTAGTAGAAAAATAATAATAAATTAAAATTTACTTACCATGAAACTCTCATTTTATATATTTAGTATTTTATTACTATTTGCATGTAATTTTACCGAAATTGAATCTGCAAAAGTTGTAACTAAAAGGAGTGAAATAAAAGCTCTAAAACCTGCAACCTTTACAAGAGATTCTATAAAATTGAATTTAGAACATAAAATTGAGAATGACATACCATTATTTGCTCATATTTTAGTCCCTCTATGCGATAATAAAAATCAAGGTATTGTTCCTGTCCATAAGTCTCTTGGAGACGGCTTGAATTTAAGAACAAATTTGTATTGGGGAGCAGGATATGGAATAAGACCCCATTTTAAACGTTTAAAAGAATGGAAGTTACTCAAAACTATTAGTAATCCGAATGAAAATGTGCTTGAAAGAGTTATTTTTTATAAAAAATATTCTAATAACGCAAAAGTTTATTTGATTGCCGATGCTTACAGAGGTGATAGAATGAAAAATTGCTTAGAAGATTATCTTAATGCTCTATCTGAACAAATTACAGATACTTTAATGATTGATAGCAATATAGTAATGATATATGGTAATTCTGATTTAATAGCTTTTAACGGGCATAATGGTTTGATGGATACAAAAATAAATTTTATAGAAACCGAACCTAAAAGATATAAAGATGCAGTTGCAATTGCATGTGTTTCAAAGCCTTATTTTAATTATTATTTAAAAAATATAAAAGCATATCCTCTTGTAATGACAACAAGTTTACTTCCTCCAGAAGCCTATGTTATGGAAGCAATTATTGATAATTGGGCATTGATGAAATCAGAGCTTGAAATAAGTAATAGTGCAGGCGATGCAATGCACAGAATACACAAATGTGGACAACAACCAGCCAGAAATATGTTTACTACTGGTTGGTAAAATAAAAAACTAAAAAACACAAAACATTTAATTATTAACCAATTTAATCTATTAAAAAATGAACAAATTAAAAAGTATTTTTAGTATTTTCACAATACTAACACTTGTGTTATCACTATCATTATCAAGTTGTAAGAAAAACAATGAAGACGATGATAACGACCCAGAAAAGAAAGATTATGCAGTAGTAATTGAGAATGGAGCTCAAAACATAAAACCAGATGATGCCATTAATTATTCGGCGTATCTTGTTGATAAAGAAGGAAATAAAGTAAATCAAACAAAAAGTAGCGAAGAATTAGCAATTGTTTGGTCGGTTTCGGAGTCAGCTATTGCAACAATTGGTAGCAATGGAGCTATTTCTGTTGTAACTTCTGGTAGTATAACAATAACAGCTACAGTAACTTACGAAGATGAAGTCTATACTGCAACCGTGCCACTCGGAATTTATACTCCTCCAACATTATTTGCCGTAGCACCTTCTGCAATAATTGGAATAACAGGAGATACTTATGATTTTATAACAATCTTTTTATCAATGGGAGACGAACCATCTTATTCGTATTCTTCAAGTAATGAGAGCATTGCAACAGTAAGTGCTTCGGGTGTTGTAACTTTAACAGGAACTGGACTTTGTAATATTTTAGTAACAGCAAGCACAATGCAAGATGCACCTTATTATATACCAGTTTGCGTTGTTGAAATTCCAGAATTAGAATTACCAATAGTAAGAGTTGAAGTAGCCCCTGCTTCTGCCGATAAATTTAAAGGCGAAACAGCACAATTTTCTGCACAAGCTTATGATTTAGAAGGTTCTGCTGTTGAAACTACTTTTTCTTGGAATTCATTAGACCCAACTATTGCAACTGTTGATGCAAACGGTCTTGTTACAACAAAAAATGTAGGAAGCACTTATATTCAGGCAATTGGAAAAGGAATTATAGGACAAGCCGAAATTTTTGTAATGCCAGATACGATTATTGTTGTAACCCCATTTTGGGCAAGTATTGCCGCAGGTTCTACACAACAGTTTACAGCAAAAGCATATAACGCTCGCACAGCAACAGTATTTACAGATATTATAGATTTTACTTGGATAGTCCCAACTTATGGAATGCCTATGTTTGATATTGCAACCGTAAATGCTACTGGACTTGTTACTATGAAAAGTGATGCTACTGCTGGCATGATGACTTTTGTTCTTGCACATGTTGTAGGAGACGAAGAACTTATGGGAGGAGCAACAGTTATGGCAGCTATTGCTGGAATGGGTTGTGATTGTGGAGAAGGAAATGCAGATGTGGTAGATATTACAACCTCTTCAGATTCATTTATCTTAGCAATGGGAGGAATGGATAATATTGGAGCTATTGCTGTTGATGCTTTAGGAAACGAAGTTTCTGGTACAGAACTTGTTTATTGCTCTGATAATGAAATGGTTTGTACTGTTTCAAATGGCTTCATTTCAAGTGTAATATCAGGAACTGCAACTATCACAATTTGCTCTGGAGATATTTCTACAACTGTAACTGTTACAGTTAATTAGTGTATTAAAACATAATATTTTTTCAAAAAAGTCTGATAACTTAAAAGTTATCAGACTTTTTTTTATTTTTGTGAAAAATTTAAAAATGAAAAAAAATAAAGATAGATACTCTTCATTGAAAAGAATTACTCTCGATACTAACCCCGAAGATTGTAATTTTCATTGTATTATGTGCGAAGAGCACAGCAATTTTAGTAATTTTAAACAAAAATTATTTGAAGATACGGGATTAAAAAGACGATTGATGCCAAAGGAGTGGTTGGAAAAAATTTTTAAAGAAGCAAAAGAACTCGGAATAAAAGAAATTATACCTTCAACAATGGGTGAACCGCTTCTGTATCAATATTTTGAAACAATTTTAGAGCAGTGTAAATTTCATAATATTAAACTAAATTTAACAACAAATGGTAGTTTTCCAAAAAAAACAGTTCAAGAATGGGCAAAACTGATTATTCCAATAACAAGTGATATAAAAATATCGCTAAATGGAGCAACAAAAGAGACCTCTGAAAAAATTATGCAAGGCAATAATTTTGAAAAACAACTTCAAAATATTACAAAATTAATTGCATACCGAGACAAATATTTTAGAGAAACAAATTATTATTGTAGAATAACTTTTCAACTTACTTTTTTGCAAAATAATATGCACGAACTTTCTGATATAGTGAAACTTGCAAGTAAATTAGGAGTTGATAGAATAAAAGGGCATCATTTATGGACACATTTTAAAGAAATTGAAAATTTATCTTTTAAAAAATCAAAAGAAAGCATTGAGAATTGGAATAAAATAGTTATAAAAGCCTTAAAATCACAAGAAAAATATAGAAATCCAAACGGCAACAAAATTATTTTTGAAAATATTTATCCATTAAAATTTGAAGAAAAACAAGAAATTCCTGAAAATTATGATTGTCCATTTTTGAATAAAGAATTATGGATTTCTGCAACAGGCAAAATTTCTCCTTGTTGTGCTCCCGACGAGTTAAGAAATAGTTTGGGCGATTTTGGAACATACCCAAACACAAATATAAAGGAGGTTTTAGAAAGTAAAACTTATAAAAATTTATGCGAAAATTACAAACAAATTCCTCTCTGCAAAACCTGTAATATGAGACAACCGATATAAAATTTCTATACACTTTCCAACGTGCCAAAGGCACTTGGAAACGTGTAAACACAAGTAAAATATGAAACAAAATCTAAAAAAGACATTCACATCATATTGGAAATATCTTGCGTTGCAAACTGCTTGCAAAAAAGATATTTTTGACTTAATTTTATCAGGAAAAAAAACAATTAACGAACTTGCAAAATTTGGTAATTTTAATAAAACAGTTCTAAGCGATTTAATGTCGGCACTTGAACAAGCTGAAACATTGCAAATTATTGAAAATAAGATATTTCTGACAGAAAAAGGTGAAGTTTTAACCGAAAATAATCCGAATTCTTTAAAATATGCCTGCATTCATTGGGGAGAAGAAACCATGACCGCTTGGCAAAATCTTGACTACACATTAATAACAGGAAAACAGGCTTTTAATCACATTTATAAAAAAACTTTTTTTGATTATTTGGCAGAAGATAAAAGTAAACTTGAAAATTATCACAAAGCCATGAATGAGTATGCCAGAGATGATTACGAAAATATTTGCGAAAAATATGATTTTTCTATTCACGAATCAATAATGGATATTGGCGGGAGTTTGGGGGCTTTAATTAATGTTATTTCTAAAAATAATCCAAACCTAAAATGCTATTTATTTGATTTGCCAGAGGTTATAGAACTAATAAAAAAACATAACTATAAAATTATAAAAGGCAATTTTTTTGAAAATATCCCAAAAGTTTCAGAAACTCTAATAATGAGTAGAATAATACACGATTGGAACGATAAAAAAGCAATAATAATTTTACAAAATGCTTACAAGTCATTGCCAAAAAATGGAACTTTATATTTAATTGAAAATTTAACAGATAAAATTGAAAATAAAGCAGCACTGTTATCATTAAATATGCACTTAATAACAGAAAGTTACGAAAGAACTTTGTCCGAATACAAAATATTATTAGAAAAAGCTAATTTTAAATTCGTAGAATATAAAAAAATAAATGAACTACAACATTTAATTATTTTTATAAAATTATGACTCTTGTTAAGAGATTTTATAGCTACACAATATAAGTTTATGTACAAATAAATGAAATACAACGAAATAAAAATATCCTCAGACAGAACATATTTTATCTATAAAGACAAAAAATTATTTGATAAAAAATTTAAACAAGTTTTAAAATTTCACAAACTAGGACTTGCTCCTGTTTGCGACGAATCTGGCTGGTATTATATTGATTTACAAGGAGATGAGATTTCAAAAAAGCGATATAAACGAGCTTTTGGGTTTTACTTTAACAGAGCAACCGTAATTGATGAGTATGCCTGGTATCACATAAATTCTAAAGGCGAAAAAACTTATGAATATACTTATGAATGGTGCGGAAACTACCAAGAATCAGTATGTGCGGTGCGAGATTTTGACAATAATTATTACCATATAGACCTGTTTGGAAAACGAATTTATGGTAAAAATTATTTTTATGCAGGCGACTATAAAGATGGATATTGTTGTGTAAAATCACTAGCAGGCTGGAAACACATTGATAAAAATGGTAAGGATTTAAACGGAATATTATTCGAAGATTTAGGAGTTTTCCATAAAAGTTTTGCGACAGCAAAAGACAAAAAAGGCTGGTTTCATATTGATAAAAAAGGAAATGGTTTATATAATGAAAGATACTTATCGGTTGAGCCTTTTTACAATGGTTTTTCGCTTGTGGAAACTTTTGAAAATAAAAAACAAGTTATTGACGAAAAGGGAAAAATAATTGTATATATTGATTTTTAGACTTGATTCGGAGTGCGACTTTAAGTCGCACCCCGAATAGTTTTTAAAATTTAATTCCACCAAGAAAATCTACGAGGATTTTATTTTCATATGTTTTTTTATAATAATAGTATTCTAAAAAAGCAATAAAATAATCGTGTGTTACATAAATAGTGAGTTTATTTTCGTCTGTATTTTCAGTAACAAACTTCTCCAACATTTGACAAGCCGTTTTCAAATCTCGCATTCCGGGAATAGAAATATCATTTATAATCATGTTATAAATTGTTTCTAAATTTGCTTCTACAAAAAACTTGCCTGCCAATTTTTCGTTGTGGACAAAAACTCCAGGTGCCCCAAGTATTTCGGTGCTTATTATTTCTACGTTTTGTTCCGCTCCTTTTTTTATTAGTTCTGCCGTTTGAACACATCGCCCTATTGGACTTGTAAATATCTTATTTATAGATTGTTTCTTAAATTTTCCACCAAAAACAAGAGCGTTTTTTTCGCCTTTTTTATTTAACATAATTTCTCCACCAAATTCCCCATTAGGAATTTTATCTCTGTCTGCATGACGAATTATTAATGCGTTTTTTTTCATCTGTTTAAAGTTTAATTATACCCTTTGTTGGAAAATTTTATATGCGTCCGCTATAAAATCCCGCAACGAGGGTTTCATTTTTATTTATGATTTTTTCCAATTATAAATTGTTCTTTCGGTAACTCCTTTTTCACCTTTTTCTTTAAAAAACACTTCTGCTTTTTTTGCACTGCCATGAGTGTTTATTAGCCAATTAGCAAATGAGTTGTCAAAATTTTTACGAGTTTCTGCAAGACTTTTTTCTTTATTGAAAAAATGTTCGACAAAATTATCATTTTGTTTAAAAGAAATGTAATTTTCAAATTGATTTTTAGTAAATTCAAAAGCAGTTTTTTGTTTTAAAAGCAGTTTAATTTCAGAGTCAAAATCAAGAAAGGTCTTATAATAAATTGTAATTTTTTGCAAGTCCCTGTAATTTCCCAAAAGTTCTAATGTATAAATCCAATCTAATAATTTTTCATCTTTTTCAACTGTATCTTCATATTTATGAATTTCATTAAAACGCATGAGTTTCCAAGTTCTTTTCAGATTATCGTAGATGTCTTTTTTTGCTTTTCGGAGAGGTGGCATTTCTATAACAAGCTGAGTTATACGGTCGTAAAAATCGGGTAATAATTTTTGGCGTAACTCCTCTATGCTAACATTACTTGCAAAAACCAAAGTTGCTTTTACGTTGTATTCTTTTGTGTCTCCAAATCGTGTTATTGTAAATTCGTTGTTTTCATTTGTTTGAATAGCTTTCATCAACTTAGCTTGAATATTTTTATCTAAATGGTGAATTTCATCTAAAAATAATATTCCTCCATTTGCTTCTTCAAAAATTCCTTTTTTGTCTTCGCTTGCTCCCGTGAAAGCTCCTTTTACGTGTCCAAATAGCTCACTTTGAGCAATTTGATTGTTTGTAAAACCAGCACAATTAATATCCATAAATTTAGCATCTTGTTTTTTTTGCTCTTGTGCCAAGCGTGTTTTTCCTATTCCTCGCTCTCCCAAAAGCAAAACGGAAAATCCCGATTTTATATATTTCTTCATTTTTAAACCAGCAAGTTTTAGACTTTCGGATTTTGGACTCTTATATATTTTTATATTATAAGAAACTTCTGAAATTATTTTTGAAGATAGTTCTTTGATGTCAAAAAGCATCATTCTATGTTTGTTATCATTAACTTTATTATCGTAGGTATGAAGAAGTTTTGTTTTTGCTGGTAAAAAATCAAACTCTGAAAAAACATGCCAAACAACCTGTGTCTCATTACTTCCGAGCGATGCGTTTATGAAAAAATTAGCATTTTTATGCTTCTTTTTTAATCGTTCAATTATTGGTTTTAAATTTCTACTTATATCATCTGTGTCTCTTATATCTTTTATTGGCACAGATAATTCCTTAAATCTTGATTCGTAATGTTTTGCAGCATTACTCTGCTCTGTAAACCATTTAATCTGGTCGCTTATTTTGTTGTGCTGCATATCTCTCCAAAGTTGCGAAAAATATAAATCGTATTCTTTTTTGGAATATTTCTTTTTAACATATTCCATATCATCAAAAATAGAATCTTGTTTTATATTTATAACATCTTCCCAGATATGTTTTGTTTTTTGTTGCAAAACAACCTCATCGGACAACATATTTCTTCTGTATTTGAACCTACGAGTAGAAATTTTATCAAAAACTTCTTGTTTGGCTGTCAAATAATAAATTTTATCAAACAAAAAACCATCTTTTTTTTTATCAAAAACTTGGTTCATTTTATCTTGATTAATTCCTTTTGCTAATATTTTTTTATCGTTTACAGAGCATTTTTTTGAATAAAAAGCTGATAAAATATGCTTAAAATAAGCTATTCCATGTGATGTATAATGCCAAGTTATATATATGTTTTCCATAATATTTGTATTAAAATTAGTTAGCAAACTTATAAAAAATAAACTTTATATGCGAATTTTATTATATTTATTATGAATTTTATTTCATAAAACATGAAAAATAGTTCATTAAAATATTTGAACCACTACTGATAATCAGGCTATTATAAGTTCGGCACGTTTTTTTCATTATACTATACAAATGACTACAAATTTATTAATTAAAAAAATCTAAAAAAATGGAAGTAATAATAAAGAAAATATCCGACAAGAAAGAAGAAGTTAAAGAAGACAAAGGAAAAAAAATAAAACAGAAATTAGAAAAATTAATATTTCCAGTGGCAGTAATTGTTCTTATTCTTACAACACTGATTTTTAGCGGACATATTTCAATAGATATTTATTAGTTTTACTTTAAAGGCAAAAACGCTTTAAGGTCTTGCAGACGCTTAAAGGATTTTTGAACTCTATTTTTTTCATAAAATAACAATTAATTTAATAACCACTAGAATTTTAAAACAATGAGCAAGAAACAAAAAAATCACAAGGCAGACCAAAAGAATGCAAACAAAGGAACAAAAGGAACTAACAAAACCTACGACAAAAATCAAGGAAATAGAGGCAAGCAAAAAAATCCGAACCAAAAAAAATAATTTGCCAGATTGTTAGATAGTTTAAGGCTATCTGACAATTGCAAACGAAATTCGCACTATTTGTAATAAAAAACGCTTTAAAAAACAATGAAAAATGATATACTTTTGCTCCTACAAAATATGGAGATACACGAAAAAATACGAACCATTCGCCAGTCAAAAGGCTTTACGCAAGATTATGTTGCCGAAAAAATTGGTATAGATACCGTAAACTATGGAAGAATAGAACGTGGACAAGCTAAATTAACGATAGAGAGATTTCTTAAAATTAGTGAAATTTTTGAAGTAAAACCAGCTTTGTTTTTTAGCGAAAATAAAGAAGTAGGTAGCAACGAAATGCTAATTTTATTAAATAAGATATATGAAACAGAACAAGAAATATTAAAACAAATGAAAAATGAAGATTGCTAATTAGTGTGCGTCCATAAAGTCCGTAAGGACGACCTATTGATAACCCACGATGATAATCGTGGGCTACGAATAAACGAGTTGCAAAAATATTGTAGGTCTAATTTGTAAAATAGCCAACTTTATGGACGCACACTAATTAGTTAAAAGTTTTAAAGTATAAAGTTGAGAAGAATTTAAAATACGAAAACTAAAATTTATCTTTGAAAAAACAATCTTAATTCCTATATTTTTTTATAATAAACCAAATTTTGCTTTTTTAGGAATGAAAGCATAAAACTATTAATTTTTTATAACTATGAGAGTATCAAAAATGTTGGCAACTTTACTTGCCGTAATTATTTTTTCTGTAACACTTAATTCGTGTATGACAACAAAAACATCGGTTGGCGAATACAAAGAAATGCAAGGCGAAGAATATAAATATGCTTCGGGAAAACAAATGTGGCTTTTTTGGGGAGTAATGCCACTCGGAAGAACAGATGTAAGCACACCTGCCAGTGGAAACTGCGAAATAACAACAAAATATACCTTTGTAGATGTTTTAGTATCTGGTCTTACAGGAGGTATTGTAACCAGTTACACAATTAAAGTTAAGGCTAAAAAATAGATAAAATATTGGGCATTTTCCATATCCACTTTACACTTTTCTCATTAGCGTAGGGTTTAAAATCTTACACTAATGGGCTGAAATTTAAGTCGTTATTGTATTTTTCATTTTACAAACAAATAAAAAAAGTGTAAACTACTTTTGATTATACTGAATTAGGTTAAAATCTTTACTTTTTGTATTTTGTAATCAATTAATATACAACCTAATAAACAAATAAACGAATAAACAAATAAACCTTTTTTAGTATAA
>JAOZQN010000480.1 GCA_029932195.1 Bacteroidales bacterium
GAGTATTTTAATAATTTTGTATAACGCAGAGTTTTGGGTTTATAGGAGTGCCCTCATGAAAAACGCCAAAAAATTAAACACTTCCTTAAAAAATGCAATTTTATAAATATCACGGAACGGGGAATGATTTTATTATGATTGATAGTTATAATGAAAATATTGAGCTATCTAAAAATGA
The DNA here is from genome assembly GCA_029932195.1 of Bacteroidales bacterium. GTDB lineage: Bacteria > Bacteroidota > Bacteroidia > Bacteroidales > JAOZQN01 > JAOZQN01. The sequence continues at coordinate 179 of JAOZQN010000480.1, forward strand.
AATTAAAAGCCTGTGTAATAGACGTTTTGGTATTGGCTCAGATGGGCTTATGCTCGTGCGGAAACATCTAAAATACGATTTTGAAATGGATTATTATAATCCAGACGGTAGTGGTGCAACTTTTTGTGGAAATGGTGCAAGATGTATTGTAGCATTTGCCAAAAAACTTGGAATTATTAATTATAAAACAGAATTTATTGCAAGTGATGGAGTTCATAAAGCATTTATTAACAATAATATAGTTAAATTAGAGATGAAGAATATTGATTCTTTTTTACAAAAAGATGATTACATTTTTATGAATACAGGCTCGCCTCATGTTGTTAAATTTTGTAATAATTTGGATAGTTATAATGTGCAAGAGGAAGGTTCAATTATAAGATATAAAGCTGATTTTAATCCTGTTGGGACAAATGTAAATTTTGTAGAGCAAAAAAATAATTATTTACAAGTTAGAACCTACGAGAAAGGTGTTGAAAATGAAACATTTTCTTGTGGCACAGGAGTTGTTGCTTCGGCTTTAAGTTTTTCTATAAATGCAACAATTTCAGGACATTCTATCAATAATAATATTGTAAATATAAAAACAAAAGGAGGAAATTTAAAAGTTTATTTTGATAAAAATAATGATAAATTTACAAATATTTGGCTCGAAGGAGCAGCTACTTTTGTATATCAAGGAACTTTTACAATGAACAGTTATCAGTTATCAGTTATCAGTAAACAGTAAAGAGTATACTTAAGTGAATTGGGTTTTCGGATAAACCCGACAGCGTCTGCAAGACCTGTCGGCGTTTTAATAATACTTAAAATCCGAAAACCTAATTCACTTGAGTATAAACAGTAAACAGCTTGCAAGGTATTTTATTACGTCTTAATAGAATAATTTTTAACCATTATTTTTACTGATTATAACGTTTTTTGTTGAAATTATAAATCATTGATTTCTATTTGTTTCATATTTTTATAATTAAAAGCTGTTTGTTTTATTTATAATTATTTGTAATACAGACTAAAACTAATTAAAAACTTAATATTTATTTTAATGAAATATTTATCAATAATTTTAATACTTGCAATATTTGTTAGTTGCAATACCACAACAAGTTCTAATAACTTACAAAACGATACTATAAAAAAAGATAGTATTATTGTGGAAGAAAAGATAGAGCCAATAATTGTGGGAGCAGAGCAAATTGATTTATATTTATCCAAAATAAAAGACAAAAATATTGCACTTGTCGTAAATCAAACCTCAATGGTTGGCAACACACATCTTGTTGATACTCTGATTAGTTTGGGTATTAACATTAAGAAAATATTTGCTCCGGAACACGGATTTAGAGGCAATATAGACAGAGGTAAGCATGTTAGTAGCAATATTGACGAAAAAACAGGTTTGCCAATAATTTCTATGTTCGGGAAAAATCGTCGTCCACAAAATGAACAACTTGCAGACGTGGACATTATTATCTTTGATATTCAAGATGTTGGAGCAAGATTTTATACCTACATTAGCAGTATGCACGAAGTTATGGAGGCTTGTGTAGAAAATGATAAGAAATTATTAGTTTTAGACCGTCCAAATCCAACAGGAGATTATGTTGATGGACCTGTTAGAGAGGAAAAATACAAGTCGTTTGTAGGAATGCACCCAATACCAATTGTGCATGGACTAACTATTGGCGAACTGGCAAAAATGATTAATGGAGAAGGCTGGCTTACAAATGGTTATTTCTGTAATTTGACTGTTGTTCCAGTAAAAAATTATACTCACGAAATGCTTTATTCTTTGCCAATAAGACCTTCGCCAAATTTACCAAATGATATTTCAATACGCTTATATCCATCGCTTTGCTTTTTTGAAGCTACAAATTTTAGTATAGGAAGAGGAACAGAGTTTCCATTTCAAGTTATTGGTTACCCTGATACAATTTTTGGAGACTTTAATTTTATTCCACAAGACATTGAGGGTGTGCAGACTAACCCTATTCAAGAAGGCGAATTTTGTTTTGGTATTGATTTAAGAAACGAACCTTTGAGTGAGACTAAATTCACATTAAAATATGTTATAGAATTTTACAATAAATCGGCAAATAAAGAAGAGTTTTTTGCACGTTCCAATTGGTTTAATCTGCTTGCAGGAAATTCTACTCTGCAAAAACAAATAAAACAAGGTTTAAATGAAGAAGAGATACGTAATTCGTGGAAAGAAGAACTTGATAGTTATAAGAAAATGAGAGAAAAATATTTAATTTATTGAATGGTATTCCTAAAAAACTTCAAGTGCCTAACCCAGACAAGCTGGAAAAGTTTTGAAATTATGAATTTTTGAATAATATTATGCCAAAAACAACAACGATTTCAGTATTAAGATACTAACGGCATGTTATACAAAATTATTAAAACACTCATTTACAGGAGCGGACTCAACTTTAATAATTTTGAAAGCCTTGATTTTTTGAGTTTTTAGGCTACCCACGTAAAGTTGGACAAATTTTAAATATTCAACTCTTTCCAACGTGCTGTTTTTATTGCCAAAGGCAATAAAAATGGGACTTGGAAACGTGTTGCCTTGATAGTTAAGCTGTCCAACCTTACGTGGGTAGCCAGTTTTTAGGAGTGCCCTGAAATGAGTTAACTAAGAGCAATTTATAATTCTTGGCTTTTGAAAATTCTAAGCCGCACAGCCTTAAAAATAAATGAATATTCAGAAATGTATTTTTTGTTATTCATAATAAAATCAAATCCACCTTTTTCAATATAATTTTTGAAATTTAGAAAATGTTCTCCACCAGCAAATTTTTCTATCGCTTTTGTTCCAAAACGACCTATTGAAGTTGTTTTTTGGTCGAAGCAATAATCGGCAATTAGTAGATGTCCGTTTGGTTTTAATAGTCTTTTTGACTCTTCTATCATTGCTTTTATTACCTCAAAAGGTTTTTCGTGCAGAGCTAAAGTTATTGTAACAATATCATATGAATTATCTTTAAATGAGGTGTTTGTAGCATCTTCTAAAAAACATTTTGATTTGTGTTTGCCTTTTGAAGCTTCGGCAATCATGGTTTCGGATAAATCTACACCTACGGCATTGCTAAATCCTTGTTTTTTAAAGTGTTTCAACTGATTTCCTGTTCCGCAACAAAGGTCTATTATTTTATCAGCTTTGAGTTCCTTACAAACTTCTGTTATTCTTTTTCGCAAACGAACAACTGCAATATGCAACAAAGGGTCATAAAATCTTGATACCATTTTAGAATATTCCGACATTTTTTTAGTTAAATAGATTATTTGTGAATTAAATTTTAATAAGTTATATCTTTAGTGCAAAACTATTGATTATTAGTAAAATATAAAAGACAACTCTACATAAGCATTCTTCTTATTTCACTACTATTGTTGTTGGAGATGGGCAAAAATACAAATAATTTTTATATATCTGAAATTGGATTTAGAAACAAACTATATTTTACTATCTTTGTAAAATAAAATTTTGAGTCCACTCCGAAAAGCATCTTCTTGCCAAACTCAGCGTTGGATACAAATTTTAAAATACTCATTTACAGTTAGTAAACTCCGTTTGTAAAATCCATATCCGCCTTGATTTTGGCAAAAATATACTTGTCGGAGCGGACTCAATTTTAACAATCTTGATTTTTTGTGGAATATCAAAACAACCATAATAATCTATAAATCAACGATAAAATATGACAACAACGCAAAATTATGTAATTTTTAAAATAGACAACGAAATGTTAGCAATACCTGTTAGTGTTGCCTACGAAATTATTAGCTATCAAGAACCAACAGAAATCCCTGAAATTCAAGAATATATAAAGGGTGTAATAAATATTAGAGGTAGCATTATGCCGGCCATAGATTTGCGTCTAAAATTAGGCAAAAACGAGAAGGAATTAGATGAGAATACATCAATTATTATGTTAGATTTTAAGACTAACGAAAAAAAATATAAACTTGGAATTATTGTAGATGAGGTTGTTTCAATTTTGGAAATTGATGAGTTGAAAATTATACCTGTTCCCAGTGTTGGCAGTAAATATAATTCTGATTTTGTGAATGGTATGCTAAAAACAGACTCTAATTATATAATTATACTTGACATTATTAAAATAATTACTCAAAATAAAATAACGATTGTTACAGAATAATTAATAATGAACAGTAAATAATGAACAATGAATAATGAACAATGAATAATTTTGTGAATATTTGAAATACAGGGTTATACAAAATATAGAAGTGTTGTTTTTATTTAGGGCACTCCTAAAAACTCAAAAATCAAGGCTTTCAAAATTATTAAAGTTTGAGTTTACTCTTGTAAATGAGTATTTTAATAATTTTGTATAACGCAGAGTTTTGGGTTTATAGGAGTGCCCTTTAGTCTCTTAATCCTGAAAACCGTTGTTCTTTTTGCATAATAATTATTCAAAACTTCAAAACTTTAAAACTTTACTGATTATAACGTATTTTGTTGAAAAATATAAATATTCTGTATTGATGTAG
>JAOZQN010000481.1 GCA_029932195.1 Bacteroidales bacterium
TTAACTATCCTACTGGTGGATACTCAAAATTTGAATTTGGAACACACAAGATTCCGTATGAAGAATACAACGAAGACTATTATAAATTCTCAAATGCAGAACAAAACAATAACTTAGAACCATTTACTAATGGCTTTGATATTTATGGGGATTACTACAATGGACAAACTTGTAACACTGTTAGTAGTTGTTTTTTTGAAGACCTTCCAACAGATAATCTTAATTATAGTTGCGACTGGATAAAATCTATTAATTTTACAACCGATAATGATTTTCAAAATTTTGAATTAGCAGTTAGAATTAGTTCAGGTAAAGAAAACCAAAAACATACAGAAAAGTATGGAAGAATAATGATATATGAAACAGCAATAGGAGGTGGAAATGGAACAAAAAATAAGGGAGTAGAATTAAAATACCAAATAAAAAACACAAATTATTATGATGGAGTCCTTAGTGCCGACGATATTGGTTTACAAGCAAATAAAAGATATTATATAATTGGAGAGGTATGCTTAGCCAGTGACCTGAGTGTAGATATATCTTATGATAAAGTATATTCCAATAATAACAATGAAAACAATATAGTAATAGGAGGTGCGAGAATAGAAAAAATAATTACAAATAATGGTATTAATGATATTGAAAATATTTTAAAATTTGATTACTCAATAAACGATAATTCAGAAAAGTCAAGTGGAAAACTTTTTAATTTTCCAAATTATGAATATACATCAAAATCTGCTATTTATTACACAACACAAAGTGGAATGGAAGCGTTGTTTGGTATTTGTTATTGGTCTAATTTACAACACATGAGCCTTGTGCCACTTGGTGCTTCCAGTGGTAGCCATGTTGGCTATTCGAGAGTAAAAATATCAAATGGAGAAGAAGCAGAAAATGGATATACCATTAACAATTACAAAAACGATACACCTGACTCTTATTATTTAAGTCATCCATTTGCTCCAGTGTTTAAAGATAATGAAAGAGGAAAACTCACAAACTCTGAAATTTATGATAATACTAATAAGAAAATAAAACAAATTGAAAATAAATATAAAAAAGATAATTCACATTATCAACATATTAAGAATTGTAAAACTTATACAGCAATATCTGGTGTTTCTAATCCTTCAAAATATGTTATTTTATGTAGTGATTATGGAAATGCTTTTTGGAGACAAAGTTATCTGCATGATATAGAATGGTTATATTTAGAAAAAACAACAGAAACTATTTATGATAAAAACAATAATGAGTTTACAACTATAACTGAATATTATTACGACAATCCAGATCATTCTCAATTATCTAGAATAATAAAAAAAGAAAAATTGCAAGATATGGAAAATGAATTGTTTACTATTGAAAATTATTATCCTCTTGATGGTGGGGGAACATTGGATGGCGATGTTTTAAGCTATATGAATACTAACCATATTATTAACCCAGTAATAAAAAAAACAAAAACTATAAATAATAATTTAATTGCAGGGATTGTATATGATTATGATTTTTCGGAAAACGAAAACTTTATTTATATTAATAAAAACAAAGTTTATAATAACACCACCAACACATACGAACAATTAATGAATATAAAAAAAAATAATTATGGCAATATTATTGAATACAACAAAGAAAATGATATAAAAACAGCTATTATTTGGGGACACAATCACTCCCTTCCTGTTGCAAAGATTGAAAATGCAAGTTACGATAGTTATATTGAAAATTTAAGTAACAATATTCAAGACATAACCAATAGCGAGAATTTATTTACAGCTCTTGAATGCTTATATTCTCAATACAACTCTTCTTTTGTTACTATTTATACCTACAACGATTTGGGAACAGCAATTTCAACTGTAACAGATGCTAACCAAAAAACAACAGAATATAAATATAACGAAATTAACAAATTAAAATTAATTAAAGATTTTGAAGGAAACATCTTAAAGTATATAGAATATCATTATAAAAACTAATAAATAAAAAAACTATGAACATCAAATTTTCAACAATCGTATTATTTTTTATAGCAGTAATTGCTATCTCATTTTCGTCGTGCAAACCAGAAGAAGTAGAATTAGTGCCAACAAGTTTTAGTATTATTTCTGGCGATAATCAAACAGCAGAAGTAGAAACAGCATTGCCAAGCAGTATAGAAATATTTGTAAAAGACCAAAACGGAAATGGATTAGAAGGAGTTAAAGTAGATTTTTCGGTAACAGAAGGTTCTGTTTCCACAGAAAGTAAAACAACAGAAAGCAATGGGAAAACAACTATTGACTGGACACTTGGCACTACAGAAGGAATACAAACTCTTACTATAATAGTTTACAAAACAGATGGAACAACTGCACTAACTGGTTCATCATTTTCTGTAAATGCCACTGCAACCTATAAAACAACTGTTACCGATGTTGATGGCAATACCTACGGAGTAGTCCAAATTGGAGAACAATTTTGGACAACCGAAAATTTAAAAACAATTCACTATTCAAATGGAGAAGCTATTGAACTTGTAGAAGACAACGACACATGGGCTAATCTTGGAGATAACGATAAGGCATATTCTTTTTATGACAACAACGAAATAGAAAATTATGGAGCATTATACACTTGGACAGCTGCAACAAATGGAGAAAGTAGTGATGCAAACCCAAGCAATGTTCAGGGTATTTGTCCTGACGGTTGGCATATACCAAGTGAATTAGAGTGGAAAGAACTTGCTGATTATCTTGGAGGAATAGAAGTTGCAGGAAAAAAACTAAGAGGAGGTTCAGATTGGTCTTTACCTAATTCTGGTGCACCAGATGAGGTCATGTTTACTGCTCTACCAACTGGATATAGACAGCCTGATGGAGTGTTTAGAGATATAACAGAAAGCGTTAATTGGTGGACAACAACAGAAGACAATGAAGAAAAAATCGTTTTATCATGGATACCATCTGGCAATACAGATAACTTAAATATTTGGAATGGAGAACCTAAAAAATCTGGAAATTCTATACGCTGTATTAAGAACTGAAAAATTATAAAATAGAAAACCAAAGAAAACATAAAAATCATGTTTAAAAACCCACTTATAACAATATCAATTCTATTTATATCAATCATAAGTTTTGCACAAGGAGACGATGGTTGGAACAATAGAGAAATTTCTACATATTCTAATAATGTAGAAATAGCAAGAAACACAGTTATTTTTACAGACGGTTTTTCTACTGTGGGACATGGCGACCTACACGCATACATAGATCCACTTATTCCACAAGGAGGATACAAACCTGGAGTAACAAACATGAACTACATTAGAGTTTTTACGCCTCTTCTAAATAATAAAACAGAAGATGTTCCAAACCATAATGAATTGGAATATGCAGACTGGAGCGAAACAACCCAATATTTTGATGGGCTTGGCAGGGCAATACAAACAGTACAATCCAAAGCATCGCCAAGCGGAGCAGATATTATACAACCAATTGTTTACGACCAGTTTGGACGACAGACCAAACAGTTTATGCCATATACATACGACCAAGAACCTGTGGAAACAACAGGAGCATACAGACAACGAGCTGCTTTTCAAAATGAGCAAAGCCAATACGAGCAAAAAGATTTTTACAATGTTATATTTGATAACCAGGGAGATGTAGCCTTTGCCCAAACTCGTTTTGACAACTCACCACTCAATAGAACAATAGAGCAAGGAGCAGTTGGAGAAGAGTGGCAATTAGGTTCTGCAACAGTTAAATATGAATATTCTGCTAACACAAGTGCCGACCAAGTAATAAAATGGGAAATAGACCAGACTAATAATAATCTATCAAAAAATGGATATTATTCAGAAAATCAGCTTTATAAAACCACAGTAAAAGACGAAAATGAATCGGGAAACGGAGCAGGAAACGGAAATATAACTATTGAATATAAAAACAAACTCGGGCAAGTAATTTTAACAAAAACAGGAAGCCACAACGAATGGACAAACACATACCATGTATTTGACGATTTTGGAAAGCTAAGATATACAATCCCACCAACAGCATCAATTCTAAATCTGTCGGGAACTTACCAAACAGATAATAGAATTGCAAACCTCTGCTTTTATTACCAATACGATGGAAGAAAACGCATGACAATAAAAAAACTACCAGGAGCAGAACCAATTTATACGATTTACAATAAAAGAGACCAGCCTGTTATGTCGCAAGACGGAAACCAAAGGATAGAAATTGAAGATAAAACAGAATGGAGTTTTATTAAATATGACTGTTTTGGCAGACCAATTATTACTGGAACTTTTAGAGCTTCAGAATCATTCCCTTCTTGGCAATGGAAAGTAAACAATCAACAAATTGATGACGAGGAAAATGAAATATATTGGGAAACATACATAGAGGGAGACAACGAATATTCAAATTACACATTTCCTAAAAATCAGGAATATACAACATATCACACATATACATATTACGATGATTATGATTATATTAAATCTCACACTAATCATAACGATATTTATAAATTTAATGAAGCGTCGGCATTTGAAGATAAATCTGATGCAACCAAAGGAATGCCAACATGCACCAAAACCAAAGTGCTTGAAACAGACCAGTGGCTACACACAGTAATTTATTACGATAAATACGGCAGAACCATACAAACAATATCCGAAAACCATCT
>JAOZQN010000482.1 GCA_029932195.1 Bacteroidales bacterium
TATTTTTAACAATTTATAATTAATTGCTGTCCAACTTTAAGTGGGTAGCCCAAAAAGAGTTTATAACTAATTTATTAATTTCTAAATTATTAAACAATGAAAAAGAAAATTTTAATATTATTGCTACTGATTATTGCGGTGGCAAGTAGTGCTTTAAAAGCACAAGACTGGTGGGTAGTTCAACTACCACATCAAGGGGTTGCAGAATGTATGCTTGATGTAGGTGATGGATATGTATGTCTTGCAAAAGTAATAGATGAATCTGTTGAAGGCTATCCACTTACTCTTTACAAATATTCTAAAACAGGAGAATTGTTATGGTATAAGCAATATTATCATATATATGAACATTTTCACTTCAGAGATTTTATTCAAACATCAGATGGAGGATTTCTTATTGTAGGAACTCCAGACGTTATGATGAAATTAGACAATGAAGGCAATGTTGAGTTTACTGTAGATTTTTATGATGAGAAAATGGTATATCTAGTTAAAGCCTATGAATTAGTAGGAGAAGATATTTATGGAACTTATGTTCAAGATGACGATTTTTCTGACCCAGGAGTATATCCTTTATTAGTAAATAGTAGTGGAGATATAATAGAAATTGATTCACTACATGGATTTAGTTATGTAGGAGGCTCACCTGCAATTTCAGTAGAAAATATAGGCGATGGAGAGTTGTATTTAAGTAGAGGTAATTTTAATTATAATTTATCCGAAAATTTTTTTAGCGACTTCGATTTTAATCCTAGCTTGGAACACAATTATAAAGCATATAAAATGATATACCCAAGTAAAGATGGAGGATATTACCGAATCCCTGACAATTATCATTTTGAGTATCCAAATGATCAACTCCATTTTATTAAATACGATGAAAATATGGATTCGCTTTGGGCACACGAATACTCCGATTATCTATATGGAGGCGTCAATAGTATAAGCTGGAAAGCCACAACTTCGCTTAACAATGGAGGTTATATTTTGGCAGGAGAGGCTGAAAATGATATTTTTCAGACTGTTTATATTGTAAAAACAGACGAAAATGCTAATAAAGAATGGATAGTTGGATACAGCAATACTATTTTTCAAAACCTTGCCCCGAAGGCTATTGCAGAAGCAGACGACGGAGGCTTAGTATTTTTTACTTTCGGAAGGCATAGCACAGATGATTATAATGATATGTTTTTGGTAAAAACAAACAAGAGCGGAGGATTATCAACAAATATTTTAGAGCAAACAACAACCGATAAAATGTTTTTATATCCTAATCCTGCAACCAGTAAGATAACAATAAATTTTTCGGATAACTTTACTGGTGATATTATGCTTATAAATGCTGCTGGAACAGTTTTAACCAAAAAACAGATTAAAAATACTTTTACTCACACATTTAATATAAATAACCTTTCAAAAGGGACATATTTTGTTAAAGCAAAAAGTGATGATAATAGCATTTTAGAAACAAAAAAAATAATTAAAAACTAATCTTAAAAAACTTTATATAACATGAAAAAAATAATTTGTTTGATAACAGTAACTCTACTTCTTTTTGCAAATATTACAATATTTGCACAAGTAGATGATTTTAGAAACGACCCTAACGACCTTGAAGGAATGGATAATTCGAGTAAAACAGACATTTGGATGCCCTTTGGAGGAGTGTTTACAGCAAAAGGCAATATAAAAGTGCTTGTGGTTTTTGCTGGATTTGATGAAAACGAAGATTTTGATAACCCTGAAAGTAATTATTGGCCTGCTAATTTAAATGGTAATGACAATTTAGGGCTACCAACTTTTTTAAATCCTGAAACAGGCGATATGTCAGATTTTTTGTTTAAAGAGCTTTCCGATTACGAAACAGTAATACAACAAAATCCAGGAAACACGAGCATATCAAGATACTACAACGATATGTCTTTGGGTAACTTCCAACTACTTGGCGAAGCATTTAAAGACCCTTTTACAAACAAACCTTTAAGAGTAAATATAAGCCCAAGCGATTATACTAATGGACAATGGGTTGGGTGTAATAAATTAGCATTAGAAAAAATTATTGATATGTATCCAGGCTATGATTTTTCAAGCTATTTATCTCAATTTGATAATAGAACAAATAGTCCAAACTATTTGGTTGATAATTCCACGTCTGCACCAGACAATAAGATAGACTATATTGTATTCATTTGGAGATATTCTCATAATTGGAGTGATCAACCTATATCTGGCATGAAAAACTGGAGTGGTTCACAAGGCGGTTCTGTGGGGAGTGGCACAAGTAGTATAAATATTAGCGGTTATAATTTTCCAACTGGCTTCAAAATATGTAAAGGAACTTCAAGTAGAATTTCAACACAAGAAACTTTTATTCATGAAACTGCTCACATGCTTTATACTTGTCCACACGTTATGGGTGCAAATGGCTGTGCAGGAGATAAATGGCATTTTTCTACTGGTGGTTGGGGAATGATGAATGGACTTGAATACATGGTATCGGTAAACGGCTGGGAGCGTTGGATTAATGGCTGGTCTGAAATAGAATCTAATGAAGACGTTACCGATTTGGCATCAAATAGTGATTTAAACCAATCTGGAATATATACAATTAGAGATTTTGTAAGCACAGGAGATGTTATTCGTATAAAAATTCCGAATACAGAAGATAACTATTTATGGATAGAGAATCATCAAAAACTTGGAGTATGGGAGTTTGGACAATGGGAAGGTTCAACTCCTTCTATTTTGTATGATGACGGGACAAGAGATACAATACCAGGTGCAGACAAAGGAATATATATGTATATAGACAACACAAGGTATTATAGAGAGTCTAATGTTGGTTATACAGGAGGTGCTAATGGTTTAAAAGTATTAAATGCACAAGGGAATTTTGATTACACACGTTCTACTATTGCAACAAAATCTTCGAGTGAGTACTGGAATAATCCATTATTTACTTTTGAAAAACAAGAAGAGAATCAGTTTAGTGGTATCAATCCGTTTTATAAATATCCAGACAACTATCCAAACGACCCAACAGTTCCTGTCTATAACGATCAAACAATAGAATATTATAACACTTTTAATGTAGGTAAAAATGAAGTGTATTCTATCGTTAAAGAAACAAATGGAATAGATACTCGCTTAACATATGCACATACATCTGGCAGAAATTATGCTTCAAAAAATCTTTTTAACAGACGTTCTGACGCTTTTCAAGTTGGAGATGAGATTGGTTTATCAGGGATTGTTCCAGCACTAAACTATCCTGATTATAATTATTCTCAAAATAAAATTGAACCTTATGAATTGAATGGATTGTCAGTAAAAATATTATCATACAATCCAGACGACCATTCATTTCAAATAAAAATAGATTTTGAAGATTTTGAAATAAGAGAATCAAAACGTTGGACAGGAAACATGAGTTTACAAAACAGTTCAAACAATAACAATCCTGATATTGTTTTAAAAAGCGGAAACAATATTCTAATAAATAAAAGTCTAGTTCCTAACAGGCATACTATTACAAGTAACAATGATTACCTTAATCCATCATTACTTGTTTGTAAAACAGACGCTTACTTCAAACAAGAAACAAACACAAATGTTTCTGTTGTAGAACAAAGTAGTCTGATATTAAAAAGTGGTAGCACTTACGAAATAGAAAACAATGCAACTTTATATATTGGAGATAATAGCATATTTGAAATGGAGCCTTGCTCTAAGTTAATAATAAAAGGGAATGGAAAAATAGAATTCTCTTTAAATTCGTATATGAAAATAGCAGAAGGAGCAATTCTTGTATTTGAAAATATTGAAGATAATTTAATTTTTGATATTTCAAAAGTAGTTATACCTGCTGGTTACATTAATCCTTTTGATATTTTACCAGCAAATCATATAATTTCAGTAACAGAAGACTGGGAAAATAAAGACTACTACATATATCAAGATATTATTGTAGAAGATGGAGCAGATTTTAATCTTATAAATTCAGACTTAAAATTTGGAAACGATGCCAAAATCATCGTCCAACCAGGAGGAGAACTAATAATAGACGGAGGCAAGCTCACCAATTCCTGTGGAGGAATGTGGCAAGGCATAACTGTTTTGGGTAATTCCGAGCTTCCGCAGTCAACTATTTCTAATCAAGGCTACCTTGAAGTAAAGAATGGAGCAGTTATCGAAAATGCAGAGATGGCAATTTATGTAGGCAATCCAGAACCACCTTGGGGAACACAAAACGGAGGTATTGTGAAAATAGACGGAGCAATATTTAGAAATAACAAAGTTTGTTTAGAAATGCTAAGTTATCATAATTATGCTTTCAATATACCCGAAATAATTGTATCAAATGTTAGTTATATTCGCAACAGCACATTTGAAACAACAGATTTACTTGCAAATCAAGGCATTAATCCTCGTTTTTTTATTAAACTTAAGGAGGTTGATGGAGTTAGTATTTCAAACAACACTTTTAAGAATTTAAATCCAGAAATGTATTATTATTCTTTAATTGGTAATGGTATTAGATCGTATAATGCGAGTTTTAGTAGTAGTTCAAATACTTTTGAAAACCTCACAATAGGAATTCGTCTCAATGATACTGGTTCTTCTGCTAATATTAGAAATTGTGTTTTCAAAAATAATTTTGTCGATATTTCTGCTATTGAAGAAGATAAC
>JAOZQN010000483.1 GCA_029932195.1 Bacteroidales bacterium
CAAAAACATTATATACGTAATAATCAATTAATTATAAACTCCGAAACTTCAGTGAAATTACATACAAAATATCAGAAAAAACAGAAATATTTGCCGACAAGAATATGTTCTCTATCATTTTGCGAAACTTGATTACAAATGCCGTAAAGTTTACACAAAGGAAAGGTAAAATCAGTATTTTTTCAAACGAAACCGACAAGAATATTCAAATATCAATAAAGGACAACGGAATAGGAATTTCCCCAGAAAAACAAGAAAAATTATTTCAAATAGACAGCAATAATTTACTACAAGGGACAGAAGAAGAGAAAGGGACAGGCTTAGGATTAATACTTTGCCGAGATTTCACAAAAAAACACGGTGGAAAAATTTGGATAAAAAGCGAACTTGGAAAGGGCAGCACATTTACATTTTCTATACCAAAAATTGCATGATAAGTAACCTGTAACTTGTAACACTCCCCCCAATATGTTACACACTCAAATGATATTTCACTATTATAGGTCACTCCTAAAAACTCAAAAATCAAGGCTTTCAAAATTCTTAAAGTTTGAGTTTACTCCTGTAAATTAGTATTTTAATAATTTTGCTTTTACTCGCATAGTAAATGGCTTGGGTGCTATATTCACATTATCAATTAATTATATCGTTGTTTTGCACCGCTGGTGCAATAAAATAAACACATAAAAAAATAGATACTATAATTTTTTATGTCAAACGTCCATGCCATTAATTTTATTGTTAAGAAACTTTTGCCACACTAGGGCACTCCTAAAAACTCAAATATCAAGGCTTTCAATATTTTTAAGATTTGAGTTTACTATTGTAAATGAGTATTTTACAAATTTTGAATAACGCAGAGATTTTGGTTTTTAGGAGTGCCCACTACTTAGTGTTTTCCATCGAGTTTCTATCCACTCTTTTTGTTCTTTTACAGAAAGGAAAGTCCAAGCTACAATTCGGCTAGATTTATTTCCTGTTCCCATCGGGATCGTTTTGATCTGTTTAGCTTCAATTTTTTCTAATAATTTATAAATTCCTTTAAGATTAGATTGTTTTGATACTAAAGATGTAAACCAGTAACAGTTTTTAGAAAACTTTTTACTTTCTCTAATCATATTCTGAATAAATTTATATTCTCCACCATCACATATAAGTTCATTGCTTATTCCTGCTAGATGGACTTCGGGTGTTTTTACTTTTTTACCCGATAGATTCTTTATTTTTCTTCGAGTTACTTTTTGAGCATCTTCAATCGAAGAATGAAAAGGAGGATTACATATAGTTAATTCTATTTTATCTTCATTGTTTATTATACCGTGAAAAACATTTTTTGGATTTTTTTGTAACCGACATTCAATCTTACCTTTAATTGATGAATTAGAATTAACAATATTCTGTGCTGATGCAATCGATTTTGGATCAATATCAGACCCAATAAACCGCCAGCCATATTCTGTAACTCCAATAATTGGATAAATACAACTAGCACCTATACCAACATCAAGACAAGTGATTTTATCACCAACTGGGATTGTGCCAGAATTATTTTCGCCTAATAAATCAGCAATATAATGAATGTAATCTGCTCTTCCAGGTATTGGTGGACATAAATTTTTATCGGGAAATTCCCAGTATTTTATTCCATAATAATAATTTAGTAATGCTTTGTTTAAAAGTTTAACAGCATGTGGCTTTGAAAAATCAATTGATTCGCCCCCAAATTTATTAGGTCTTATATAACTTTTCAATTCAGGTATAGAAGTTGTTAATGCACTCAAATCATATCTCTCTCGGTTTTTGTTTCGGGGATGTAGTCTTGCTTTTTCTTTTTGTTGTTTTTCTGATGACATAATTTTCTGTGATTTCATATAGAGATTTTTTAACTTTTTTGCCATTTAAATATCTAAATTGTGCATAACACTTGAATTGTTGTGAGCTGTGCGGATTATAAAATTAGTTATTTTTCTTGTAAACTCCAAATTTAAACTGTTTTGTGATTCCAGATTATTCTACTACAAATTCTCGTTTAATAAGTGTGCAAGCTCCAAAAAATCCAAGTCCGCCTCCAGTTATATTTGTTTTTACGTTTCCTTGTTGGCTGTCAAAATATCCTCCACGCCACTCTGTTTCAAATAGTAGGGAGCGAATAAATGCAGAGTGTTCTTCACCCAAAGAATATTTTTTTTCGTTGATAATTGTCCCTTTTGGGAAGAAAATAGTTTCTCGTTCGGGTGCAAAAACTTCGCTAACATCAATTGAACTGAGTGTGTAATAGTAAGTTTTGGCATGTGTAGAATTATAACTACTATCCTGATATTCTGGTAAATGAGACCAGTCTAAATTTATTTCATACATTGCATCTTCTTCGTCGCTAAAAGTTGGGGCAACATAATTTATGTAGTATAATTTTTTGGTAGAATCAAGAGTGTAGGAGAGTGTGTCTATTGGCAAGGCAGGCAACATTTGGGCTTGTGCAGTGTATTCATCACCCTGATAATCAACAGTTAAAATATAGTTTTTATTTATTACGCCAATAAATGTGGTGTCTGGTTTGTAAATTCCGTTGAGGCTGTCTTGCTCTAATAGATAATAGTTTTTTCCATCGTAAATATTTACCGTAGCGTCTGTTACAGGCAAAGGAACTTCGTTCAAATTATCTACCGATTTTGTAATTTTTATTTCATGATATTCTCGCTTATTCGTAATTATTCCTTCGATTATAATAAAATCATAATCATCGTTTTGCAAATTCCAGTCTGTCTTTTTTTCGCAAGACGAAAATAAAATTATTAATAGAAATATGGATGTTATTTTTTTTTGCATTTTTTTATTGTTATTTTTACCCGTTATTTTACTTTATCCTAAAAACAATCACATCTAAAGCCCTAATAGAGCCATCAGGTGCTTGTGCTCTAATATCTTCAAAATAAACCTTATCTCCACTTTTTAATTGTTTTATTAACGCTTTTTGTTCGGTTGTTATTATTGTGCTATTTGATGTTATCTCCTCCAAAAAACCATCTTTTATTGCAGAAACTGTAAATTCTACAACAGGATATTGAATATCAATACAAAAATTATGCAATTGTGCTATCACGTATTTTTGTGCCATAAGACTTGCTTTTGAAATACTTCCTCCTCGTTTTCCTCCAACACTTGCAACTGGATCTGGTAGAGTATTACAATGGAATTCTTTTTCTCCAATTATTTTTCCATCTGCACTAATAGTAATAGTTGTTGTTCCAACTTCTTTTACATTTGCAACATAATAACCATCACCTTTTGAAGTAATTTTTCCATTAGAAATAGCAAGAGTGATTTTCCCTGTTGTGTTTAATACGCTTATTTCTATGGGGTTATCTACACCAATGTAAAACACTTGCTGTTTTAATACTTCAATATTAAACGAAGGAGGGGCATCTGTTTCTATTATTACCGTGTCCAGAACAACAACTGGATCTATTATAATAACAGTATCTATTCTACTAATCTCCACATTGTTAGTATCTTCACAACTTGTTGTTCCTAAAATAATTACCCCTATTAAAAACAAGGGTAACCAAAAAATATATTTATTTATCATTTTATTTGTAGTTTTTGATGAGAAACAAAGATACGAAAAAAAACATTTTAAATTAAATTTATTGTAGAGTCCAAACAACTGCACCCAAATTTCTAATAGAACCATCAGGAGCTTGTGCTTTAATATGCTCAAAAATAACCTTGTCTCCACTTTTTAATTTTCTAATAAGATTTTTTTGTTCTGCTGTTATTTCATTTCCTTTGGCTGATATCTCCTCCACAAAGCCATCTTTTGTTGCAGAAACAGTAAATCCTACAACTGGAAATTTAATGTCAAAAACAAAATTATCTAAATTTGCTACGACATATTTTTGTGCCAAAAGAGGTGCTTTCGATATTTTTCCTCCTCGTTTTCCTCCAATAAATGCAACTGGGTCTGGCACAGTTTTACAACGAAATATTTCTCTTCCAATTATTTTTCCATCTACAATAATGGTAATAGTTGCATCTCCAACATTTCTTACTTGGACAATATAAATACCATCGCCTTTTGAAGTAATGAGTCCTTGTGAAACATTGACACTAACAACACCTTTTGTTTTTAACACATTAACTTCTATTGGATTATCTACACCAATATAAAAAACTTGTGTTTTTATAGGAAAAACTGTAACTATTGGCTCTTTAAGAACCTCTACTATTACAGTATCTATCACTGTTATTGTATCTACCAATATCTTTTTTTCAACAACTTCAATTCTCTTGCAACTGGTTGTTACTAAGATTATTACCCCTAGTAAAAACAAGGACAACCACAATTTATTTTTATTTATCATTTTAGTTATGTTTTTTGATGAGGGACAAAGATACATAAAAAATTATTGTTTAATTAATTTAGAACGTCCAATAATTGCATTGTCTGTTCTTATTTCAAGTATGTGTTTCCAGAATTAAGGCAAATTAAAATTAATAATTAACCATTTGAACTTGTTCTTTTTCCTTTTAACTGCCTCAAAAAATGTTCAAATATTCCCGATATTCTTAACTTTTTTTGAATTGTTAAAAGAAAAAATAACTGTGCTCAAATTGGTTAATTATTAACTGAAGTTTCGGAGTTTATAACATCTTAAATATCAAGAAGTTAAAAA
>JAOZQN010000050.1:0-6116 GCA_029932195.1 Bacteroidales bacterium
GCAAAATTCTTATTAAATGCTGTTCTTATAGGAATAGAATTCAAGCCATCATCTTGTTTAGTAAACATAACTATTCCATTATCTAAATCATAATAATTGATGCCGTGTTCCCCTATTTTAGGAACGTCAGATCTTTCTATTCCAAATGGTCTATTAAATGCTGTTTTTTTTGTTTCAGTTATGTATTTTCGCTGATTATTAGTTACAACAATTTCATTCTTAACAAAAGGAGTATCTTTATTTGACAATCGAGTTAAAAGATTAGTTGAATTGTAAGTAGGATTATTTTCTTTGCTTTGTTTTTTTTCTACGAGTTTTGCTCGTCGCAAAAAGTAAGTGTCACGAGCCACGCCATCGCCAAACATTTTATTGCCATCTTGATCTGCCTCTTCAATAATATCAAAATGATAGCGTGTATGAGGCTTATAACTTATTGTATGTTCTTCTACTTTACATATTTCGCCGTGCAAAGTCAATGCACCAGCACTAACAGTCATTGTGCCATCTCCATTATATGTCCCTACGCATCCGTATAATATTGATGATGGATACAAAGAGTTCATTATTGATTCAAAAGCAAAATTTTGAGCATTTTGGATAAAGCGTAAATCATCCAAAACAATAGGCATTCCTTCGCCAATAATATCTGTTTTTAATCTGTCCATTTTTAAAAAGTTTTAATTTTATATTTCTTGCCAAAAGTAAGATAATACCTAACTATTGAATGCAATTTATTTATTTCATCAGTTGTTAATAAATTATAACATGCAATTGGAATATTCACAATAAAATCTGATTGGTGCGAATATTCAGATTCATTAAATAAATAAATAGGAGGTTTATTTTCCGATTTATTATAAAAATATACTGGGAGTTTCCTTTCCGATTTATTAAATAAATAAAAAGGCAACACTACAACGCCATCAGAAATAGATAAGAGAGGACAATTAAAAGTATCTTGCAATTTTTTTTCGAGATACATTACTTGTCCAGTGAAATTTATATTGTATAATTTGAGTGTGCGAAATACAACAAATTCTTCGTATATCTTTCGCAAATAAAATGTTATTACTTTTAACCAAGCTATTTGTTTTTCTAATCGCAAATAAACAGGTAAAATAATCTGAATTACATAATTAAAATTAATATTGAACATCTGTAATAAATTCTAAAGTTAAAATATCAATAGCCATATAACCTGCTACGGAGTTGTAATAATCTTCTATTTCGGAATATTCAGCAATGTTTTGAAAATGATTTTTTGCTTGCCCCGATAAATACATGGGATTTACAACTCCTGTAACTTTCTGTAATTCATCTGTAAGTTCTGTTATGCTAAATTTCCCATTAAAAACAATATTCGCAAGATAGTTGTCTGCTTGTTCTCTTATAGCAATATCAACATCAGCAACAGAGAGTTGTGCATTATAATAAATACGATAATTCAGTCTCAAATCATCGGCGAGTTGCGAAATAACATCAATATAAGTTCCTGGAAATTTTATTTGATTAATATACGCTCTTAAATTATCTACCTGAATAGATGAAATAGGCACAAAATTACCACTTCCATCTTCGCTTACAACATTAAAAAGAACTTCTGGATAACGGCTTTCTAAAGCTACTTGTTTGATTATTTGTTTTTCCTCATCAATAATTGGATACTTAAATACACCGTCAATAAATTCGAGACTGTCTTCGTCCTGAAATTTCTTGATATTAGAGATCCACCAGAGTAATGTGCCTGCTTGATTTTTCGCAAAAGTTTCATTTATATACGATTTAAACGAAATAAAAACCTCGTTTAAAGAATTGGAAAAAAACGCAAATATCCAAACCCAGAGTCGCCAAATTGCAACTTTAGAGGTGGAATTTAGCTCTTCTAATTCTGGATAAGCTCCGCTTTCTCTTTCCGCAATTATTTCGTTGTAGATATCCTGAGTTTTCATGATAAAAAAAAAAAAACTGCTCTCATATATTCGCATGAAAATAAGAGAGCATAGTGAGTAAAATTAAGTTAGCATGCAAATCAAATTGTTATCATCTTTTCTTGTAAAAGAAAAAGTTAAAGACTCATTCAACTGCATTGAAACAGAGTTGTTCTCTACTTCTGCGAATTCAGCACCTAACACAACTACCCTAGGACTAAAAAAATCCGAAGGATTAATGCCTGCGACACATTTAGTTTTTACCTGCTTACCTGCAAGATCCGTGGACATCGATATTGTGTCTATTTCCATTAATAGCCCTCCTGTTTCTCCCAAACGCAACGCATGCAATTTATTCACATCTAAGTCATCCAACATAAAAGATTCATTTTGATAAACAACTTCTTCAGGTACTCCTTGGTCTTTTCTTCTGTAACCCATTTTTTTTTTAGTTTGTTAAAATTAAATTAAATTAAAATTATTTGAATATTATTTTCTGTATTAAGCTTAAACGCCATTGTTATTGCTTCTCCTTCTTCTACTTCTATAATATCAATGAATTGCGCCCCATTCATTGTAGCGAACTGAACATCATTTGTCTTATTTATAAACTTAAATGTTATTAAGTGCCCATCGAGGGCAATTAAATTCGGCACTAAAATATTGATTGAGCCTTCACTGCTATCAACCAAACATATTTTAGCTATCAAGGACTCAGATACGATAAAACTTTCATTGAAAAAAATCCAGTCTTTTTTTTTGTTATTATCTATAAAATTAGATATTAAATTAAAAAAATTATTCAATTTATTTCTAACAGAAAAGCCACTTTCATTATTATTTATCCATTCCACATTATTAATTTATTAATCTTGCCAGAACTCAGTATCTTTCCAGATACCGTGATCTCTCCAATAATTAGTTGCCAAAATCCACGCAGAAAGTTCTGTAAATTCGTTAATTCCTGTGCTAATTTCTATTTTATTTTTATCAAAATATCTGGCGAAGTCGTTTGTTTTATCAAGTTCTACTTTTATTTTTGTTCCGGGAACAATTGGGCTGTCAAAGTTCAGTTCCGAGTTGTTTTGCAAAATAGCAAACACAGCATCAATATTGCCATAATACATTAGTGCAATGTCTATTAATGATTGTTTATCTGTTACAATATGCTCCATTATCTTGTTACTTCTAATTCTAATTTGTCTGTAAAATCAAACTTTTTTAACACAATACCATCTCGTCGCAAATGTCTTTTAAGGCTTGATTTAAAGCCGTATATACTTATATCGTCATTAATTAAATTCTCGATATCTGCACCTATTGGCGGGTCATTAGTCCAATGTCCGGTCGCTGATACTAATATAGAATAAGCATCTTGCTGTAAACTTTCGGTGAAATTAAAATCACCTGCAATTATCTTTAAATCATTATTTTCAAGTTCAATATCATTCATGCTATCTTAACTTTGTTCGATAAATGTAAGTTCATTTTTGCTATAATTTGTGCTAATTTAGGAGTTTCAATAGTCATTCCTACCTGAAGTGCAGTATTAGAAGGTGAAATTACTGGCAGTTCTGCTGCTTGAGTCGTTCCGTAAATAATTAACAATCCATTCAGCGTTTGCAAGTGGGTTAATATTTCAGTCAATAAATTATTAAAAGTCTGTCCTTTTACCGATTTCTCGGCGTTTATTTCTGAGCCAAAAAAAACACTATCGCTTTCAATTACATGTTTACCATTTTTAAGTAAAGTGCCGTTCTCGTTTATTTTATATTCTACATTTCCAATTTTAATATCAATATTTTCTATTTCGGAATATTTTAAAATAAAAGCATCGTTTTTTGACTGCTCAATAAATGAAATAAGAACATTGCTACCAACTTTCGGAACAATAAGAATAGCCTCTTTTTTGTTATCAATTAATGATTTTAATCGCACACCTGGCAATTCATAATTTTTGTCTATTTCTACGACGGCAGTCTGTTCTGTTAAATCTACGCTCTTTACTTTTCCAGAGTAAGAAGAATATTGCTTCTTTTCTAAATTCTTAAGACTGTTTATTATTTTTCTTTCTTTTGTCATAATTTAACTCCAAGAGTTCCAGTTCTACGCCCTCCACTGCTATTGAATGTTGTAGTAACTTTTGATACATAATAATTCCCTTTATCTATTTTATTATCAATAATTTTGCACGTCATTCCTGTTTGTAATATTGGTCTCAAAAATGCAGTAAAATCACCTTCAAATCCATTATATATCAATTTTCTTAGTTCTGCTTCGGCAAATTCTGTTAATGTTTTTTTATCTTTTATATTAGAGAAGTAAAGAGTTCTTTGTTCTCCCTCTTTATCTCCAATATCTACTTCCAATCTGCTATTGTCTTTTTGTATTGAAATAGCTTTTATATTCAACTCTCTATCTCCTGCTCGCATATATACCAAGTTATTGGCAATTACATTGCGTTGTAAATCATAAACAGCACTTCCAGAACTGTATGTATTTGCAAGTCCTACAAATAACTTATTTTGAGATGTAAAAAAAGCCTCTAAGCCATAATCATTCTCTAAATTAGAAATTACATCAATACCATTATTGTTATAAACCGTAAATTTGTCAAATTCAATATCTGGCAAATTGTCTAATACAATTTCAGTATCAGCAATTGCATAATTAACTACTTCCTTTAGATTTGTATTTACAAAAACTTTATTGTCAAGTCTGACAGCTAACGAATACATTAAATCTTCGCATTCTATTTGCAAGAAGTCTTTTACTACTGTTTTTTTTACAAATCCAACAAATTCAGGATTCAACTCGTTATTGTATCCTAATTTAATTTCGACTTTATTGCCTCGCTTAATTTCTTTGTTTAAGTCAATATACGATTTATTTAAGACAAACGCTTGCAATGGTAATTCTATAATTGCTGTGTCAATAAGCATTTCTGTGCTATGTTCTATTTTTACGCTTTTACATTGAGTAAAAGAATATTTGCCAATAGATATTTCACATTTCATTAAATACATTAGGCTTCAATTATTAAGTCATCGTTTATATCTGCTATAAAATCGCTGTCGGAAACAGCAGTAATACTATAAATTTGAGTGTTTTGTTTTCCTTTTATATCCGAAAAATTTAGACTTTCTAATACTATAGTATTTATTCCCAGTATTTCAGTTAATAGACATTCAATTTCTAAGGGTTCATCTATATTGAATAAATTATTTATTTGTTCAATATCATATTCAGGATATTCATTTTCGTAATTATGAGCAATTCCACTTATACTCAACGCATAATCTTCTGTAAACCATTTTTCTTTTACTGTGCCTTTCCATCCGTTTATTGCCGTTTTTATGATTTTCTTTTTCACACTCACCGAAATCACTGCACTTGGTAAGATATACCCATTTACAGTTATTGGCATAAAAAAAGGAATACCAAGCGGAGAGCTACCAAAATAGCCTTCTTGTAATTTAGCGAATTTATCTTGCAAATTAGCAAGATTAAATTCACCCAGCGGATATGGTAATGCTATGTAGCTCATTTTTAAATTGCATTTGCAGAGTTCAATACTCTCAATAAAACATCTTTTATTTTATCTTCAATGTCTTCAACCCCTTCCTGTGCGGATTGAACTATTAACTCGGACTTATTAATAAGACTTCCTATGTTAATTGTTATGTTTTTCTGTTGCTTTCCTCCTGTAATTATATCGCTTGTTGTTCCTGCTGTTACGTCTGCAATTGGCGATGTAGGAACTGGAGGAACTCCTGTTGTTTCTGTTTTTTTTTGTTTTATAAAAGCTCCTGTAGCGGAAGTTCGCAACATATTTTGCATATCTGCCAGCTTCTTCTTTTTTACAGAGTCAGAAAAACCGCTTTTAAATGTTTTAGCTAAATCTTTAAGACCTAACCTCTCTGCCAAAACTCCTATGAATGCAAATTTTTCTGTTAAAAAATCAAATATCTTTTGAAAAACTCCAAAAACAACATCTTTAATTTTTAAAAATGGTGCTATAATAACATTGGCTACAGGTTTTATGAACTCTTTTATTCTTAAAACAAAATCTAATATTCTATTTTTTATTGATGAAAAAGTATTTACTATTCTATTTTTTATTGATGAAAAAGTATTTACTATTCTATTTTTTATTGATGAAAAAGTATTTACGATACTATTTTTTAT
>JAOZQN010000050.1:6216-8702 GCA_029932195.1 Bacteroidales bacterium
AGTATTTACGATACTATTTTTTATCTTGAAAAAGACCTCAACTATCTTATTCTTAAATTCAACAAACAGACTCTTGACATTACTAATAACAGGAACTAAAACATCTATTAATTTATTTTTAATACTAGAAACCACCATACTTATTGCTCCTATAAAAGACTTAAATACTGACGTAATCTTAATCCAGTTATGTATAAGATAACGAGAGGCAGTAATTATTGCACCTATAGAGATAATTACAGGGAGAAGAAAAGAAGACATCACTATAGCTATTCCTGTAAAAATTTTTTGAACAGTATTTTTAATTTTAAAAAAAAATGCAATGAGCTTCTCTACAATTGGCATAACCTTCTCTTTTATTGATGAAAAAGTATTTACGATACTATTTTTTATCTTGAAAAAGACCTCAACTATCTTATTCTTAAATTCAACAAACAGACTCTTGACATTACTAATAACAGGAACTAAAACATCTATTAATTTATTTTTAATACTAGAAACCACCATACTTATTGCTCCTGTAATTGAAGTAAATACCGTAATAGAAGCTTTTACATAAAAAGTTATTTTTTTCCAATTATCAATTAATTTTCTTACAACAAAAGCAAGTCCTAGTATTACTGCATAAACTGGTGTTAGGACTGCAAAAACAACACCCGCTATACCTACGAATATTTTGGTTATAGTATTAAGTTTATTAAACCAACTAATAATACTATTCATTTTTACTATTAAAACAGCTATTCCAGCGGCAAGTCCTACAACCCCCATAATTATTGCACCAACAGGATTCGAACTTACTGCTAGATTTAAAGCCCATTGTAGCGGAATCCAAACAGCAATAGCGGTTATTACGCCTCCTATTCCTATTGCAAGAACTTTCATTACGCCTTCATGTTTGCTAAACCAATTAACAATTCCAGAACTCATCTCTATCCATTTTGCAAACTGTCCTATAACACTTGATATTACTGGTTTTAACGTTTTTCCTATTTTGTATTGCAACATCGTTATTTTATCTTGCAAATTGCTTATTTTGCCCCCCAGAGTCCCACTAATTGCAGCCATTGAACCACTAACACCCTGCATATCTCCAAGAGATAACAAATAGTCCTGTATCGCCTTATCTGTGTTTTTGACTGTCTTAGTTTGACCTTTGAAAGTAAAAGAAACCTTATCGCCAGATTTGCTAGCTTTAATTCCAAACTCTTTCAAACGCTCAAATTCCCCTGTTGTGGCATCAAGCATCGCTTCCGTAAATTGGTCGAAGCTTTTACCTACGGAACTCGCAACATCACCCATTTTTCGCATTTGAGTCATTGTAGGAACAAATCCCCTGTTAGACAACTTAACAAAACTCTCGTTCAGTTCCGATATTTGAAATGGTGTTTTACTTGCAAAATCAGTTATTAAATCAAAGGACGTTTTAGCCTTAGCAGAAGATCCCAAAGTATTAGTAAGAACAGCGTTGTATTTCTCGAATTCAGCAGTTGTCTGGATAACTTTGCCTCCAAAATCAAAAATTTTGTCTAAAGCAAAATAGCCAGCCATACCCGCCGCCATTTGTCCCCCAGTCGTTTTTACAAAATTCCCAGCTCTTTTACCAAAACTACCTTTTTTATGTTTTTCTAATTTTCTTAATTTCCTCGCTGTTGTATCAATTTCTTTTTGGTAATATTTTATCCCTTGAACTGTGAATGCTTTTTTTTGTGCGATTTGTAAACTCTCTAATTTAGTTTCTAAATTTCCAATAGAGTTCGGCAAAACTTTTATTTTTGTTTGAGTTTTACCTGCATTTTTTGTAATTTTGTCAAATAATACATTCACCTTTTTTAAAGGAGCGGATATTTTATCCAATAATGATATTTTAAATTTCAAACCCATGGAACTTCTACTTTTTATCCTAGCGACAATATACCTGTTGTATTTTATCGCCGTTCATGTAACTAACAAAATTAAAGATTTTTTTAATTAGACTGTTCTTTTTTTCGAATATCGGAGAGTATTAAATATTTCAATGACCATTCTTCATCTGTTAATTTGTTTGGTTCAGAACAGATATTATGATATTGCAATAGTGTATTGATGTAATTAATATCTCCGACAATTACTTTGGCTCCTGCTAGAGCTTTTTTATTTTCGCTTCGGCTACTTTTACAATCTCGTCTAAAACTCCAGAAACGCCAAGAAATTTGTCATCATCTGTTTGTATAGTTTCGTCCCCGCCAAGCCAGCAATCTCGTAAAATAATCTCATTAAAAGTTATTGGATTGTTTTGTGCAATCACAGAGGCATGCGCTAACTCTTCGCGTCCTGGCTTTTTCACATAGCCAAAAACGCCTTCTACTTCTAATTCGTATATGTCTTTGTGCTTTTTTTTCCAGATAGCAATTTGCTCTGGCGTTTTTTTTCCTTTCGGCATAATTTTTATTTTTTATTGATTAAACATTTTTTTCTATTCCAAGTGCAATAAATGGCAATGTATG
>JAOZQN010000050.1:8802-12314 GCA_029932195.1 Bacteroidales bacterium
TATTGTGCATTTCACTGCACTTATTTCTTTTTTTGCTGTCATTGCCTGTCCAATAACATTTTCTATATTTGATTGCAAAGCCTTAATATAACCAGCATCAATAGTGCCGTCATCATTAATTTCTACTTCCTCGTTTACTTCTTCTATGTAAGTAATATAAGTTAAAGTTAGTGCTTTATCAATTACCCTGCCTCTTGCAATAGAACTGTAATCGTCCGTGTTGCTTGTTGCAGTGGGATCGTCTGTATAAAAGAAACCTCCAACATTAACATATTGTCTCAAAGTTAAATAGCCTTTGTCATGTATGCTAGCGATGTGCAACTCATGATTAGTTACTGTATTTCCATCGGTAAGATAAGCCTCAATATCCTCAACGGGTCCATTCTTCTTTCTACCAATATTTCTTTGAACTGGAATATAGGCAAGTTGTCCGAGTGCTAATCCTACACCTGCTTGAGCAGAACCTGCTCCAATTCCTGCAACTATAATTCCTGTTGTGTTTTTGTCAAGAGTTTTTAAGTCTTTCAAATCACCAGGAGAACCAGTCCAGTGTCTTCCACCAATTATTGCTCTAAATGGCTTTATTTTGCCTTGATAATCTAATGCAGTTTCTTGCATTTTGGACAAAGAAGCCCATACATCAGGGTCGAGACCTTCTAATTGAGGAGGGTTGTAAGCTACATCAGGATACCGTCCAATTGCTACTATTCTAATTTTGCCTTTGGCATCGTTAAGAAGTTTAGGAAGATATGTTTTTGTAATGTCTGCCATGTCCTCCATTGTTATTGTTTGTGCCACAAGCATAAACCATAATTCTGCTCCATTTCCTGCTGTTTTGTAAAAGTCAAATATTTGTTTCCAAGTATCAATACTATTGTCTATATCTGCCTGTTCTGTTATTCCAAGAGCCTCCGCTTCTTTTAAACTGAATATTTGATAACTTGTATCCAACTGAACACCAGAAACAACAGCAACTCCACTAATAACCATTCCTGCAATACCATCGTTGGTAGATGGAGTAGAGCCTAACGCTCCGTTTTGAATATCTATATATACGCCTGGTAAACCCATTATTTTTTGTTTTTAGTGGTTGTTTTAGTTTTCTTTGCAAAAAAATCAGTTCTTTTTACTTCTGTAATAGTCAATTCAGCTTTTCTTTTAGAGCCGCCCTCTCTTTTTGCGTATTCGTTACATAAATTTTTATGTCTCGGCAAAAATATCTGTCCATCTTCTGTAATAAGTAAAGAGTCTTCTTTTGGATTGCCTTCAAAAACAGATTTTAATTGTTTATTATATTTATTGTTCATCTTTAATATTTTTTAGAAGCAAAAGACTTTTTATAAAAAAAAGACTTTTGCTTTATTTTTATTTTAAACTTTTGAACTAACTAAAACACCGAAGCCTTCCCATTTCTTTGGTAAACAAACGTGATGTAATTTGAAGTTTACAAGAGTTCTTTGATATTGAGGCTTTGGTTCTTCTAAATACATGAGAACACGTCCTCTCGCTTTAAATGCTCGTTGAGAATAAAAAAACAAACTAGCACTCTGGTCTTCTGCTGGCACTGGAATTGCTCCAAATGCTCGCTTAGTTAATGTTCCTGCATTATCGTAATACTCTGCCGTTTTTGGATATTCGTAAATTTTAAATCCATACAACTGTAATATTTGTCCTGTCTTAATATTTTGATATTGATTTTTAAAAACCTCATCCTTCCTTAATAAATCTTCTACATGCGATGGAACTAAAACTAATACTCTATTAGTTAATGGGACTCCGAGTTCATCTAATTTGGCTTTAGCCGTAATTATATCAGCAACCCTAAGCCTTTTCCTTCCATTTGTTGCTCCGTTTCTATCACCGGTAGTTAAGACAACTGGTGCTCCTGTAATATTTTCGTTAGTTGGAGCAAGAGCGTGTGCAGCTCTAATTGCTGTTTTGTCTTCCAACGCTAACCTATGACTTTCTGTTACTGTACCAATTTTATCAAATGAAATATAGTCTAAATAATCATCTGGAATAGATGTTGCTTCTGTTTGATACTTATCTAAACTAATAGTAATATCACCGTCCGCAACTTCGCTTACTGGGATAGGATAAGTTGTATTATTTATCAACACATTTGGGTCCGCACCTACGTCAACAAGATGAATAACATCGTTGTTCACGAGACTATCGTAACTTGGTATTTCTTGAAGGAACGTAGCGGCATGTCTAAAAGCCTTAATAAGCTCTCCTGTCCATATTTCATGACGGATATCAGCTCCAAGCACTCCTGGTTGAGACAATGGTAAAAGACTTGTTCCTATCAAAACTGCAATTACAGGAACAACAGGCAATCCCGAAGCTACAGCAATTCCTCCTCCACTCACTATATTTACAGTTAATGCAAATATAAGTGTTAATATAAATTTAATAGTTTTCATGTTTTGTTTTTTTTTTATTAATAATTGAATTTGTTTTTTTGTTAAATTTTCGGTTCGTAACCGTAATGAGCCTTGAACATTGTTTTATATTCTTCTGGTTTTTTGCGTAATTCTACAATTTCGCTATGAGATAACTCATTAAATTTTTTCGCTTCTGTTTTTGAGCCTCCTTTCATCCCTTCAATAATATCAGTAATAGATACTTGCTTCTGTTCTTTTTTCTCTCCTTTTTTTGAACCACCAGAAAGAACAGTCATTGTAGAAGAAATATCAAGTTTTGATAATTTTTCTATTGCATCTTTGTTTTCTTCGGTAATCAAACCTTGTTTTTTTCCGAGTTCAATAAAAGCCACTCGGTATTTTTCAGAATTATCATCTGCTGGTTTTTCGCTTTCTTTTTTAAGTTTTGCAACCGCCTCTATTACCTGCTCTTCTGTTGCATCTTCTTTCAATCCTAAACTTAATGCTATTTTTTTCATTTTTGATTTATTTATTGTTGGTAAAAAATTATTTATTTCATTATTATTTGACAATTCTACTTTCTGTCCTTTTTTGTATAATCTAACGGCATTTGCGTTAGAGGGAATTGTAACCACTGATATTTCTATAAGTTCGCATTTTGTTACAGTTTTTCGAATTTGTCCTTGTTTCAAATTTACGCTCTCATCGCTTAATTCTAATATTTCAAATCCTATAGAAAAAGCATTCATAAAACCTTTTTCATATTTGTTTTTCAACTGCAAACCTCGCTCATCGCTTTCATCAAAAGTAACATCGCCTACCAACTCGTTATTTTCTATTCTTATATTTTCTACTTTTCCTATTGGCAATGTCCACTCTCTGTGGTCGTGCAATAGAATTGGATTTTTCTTAAATCGGTCTAACCCTATTCCAAGAGTAGCAACCCAAAAGCCGTAGCTGTTCAATTGTTCTGTGCTAAATATTACTTTCATTACATAATTTTTTTTATTTAGTTATTTGCTTATTGAATTACAAACAAACGACAAAAAAAAAGCAATAGCAAATAAGTGTCCATAGGTTGGAGAGATGTGTCCATAGGTTGGAGAGATGTGTCCATAGGTTGGA
>JAOZQN010000050.1:12414-19053 GCA_029932195.1 Bacteroidales bacterium
TCCATAGGTTGGAGAGATGTGTCCATAGGTTGGAGAGATGTGTCCATAGGTTGGAGAGATGTGTCCATAGGTTGGACAGATGTGTCCATAGGTTGGAGTGATGTGTCCATACCTTGGACACTTATTCGTGAAAAACATAATATCAACTTACTTTTGTAAATAAATAATAAAGCTATGGCAAAAGATACCGAAAGAAAAACGGCAAAAATACTCTACACTGAACAAGGCAAGTCCGCTAAGGACGTGGCTAAACTTGTAGGTGTAACGGAGAATACTATATCCAAGTGGGTTAGTAAATATAATTGGAAAACAGCAAAAACGGCAAATGCTATTTCGCATAAAAATAGAATTGAAAATATTTATAAGATAATAGAAGAATTATCCTCCGACAGACTACAGTTTAATTCCAAAATTAAAGATTTAATAAAAGGAAATACAAAAGAGAATAAAGAAGAAATAAGAGAGCTACGACAGGAAATAGTAAGAACGGATATGGCTGTTGCTAATTGGAACAAAACTCTTGATTCCATGAAAAAGGAGAATCAAATAAATCAGCTTAATTTCATTCAGATACAGCAAATAATATTCAAACATTTTCATTCAAAATATCCTGAATTAACAGGTAAAGTTGTAGAATTTGAAGAATATATGTTAAACGAAGTTATACCTACTTTTACTCAATAAAATGGCAAAAATAAGCGAAATAAAAAAAGCAAAAGAAAGGTATCTACAACGAATACAACTCTATAAAAATGGAGCTGTAATAAATGCAGATGAAACAAAAGAAGACCAACTCGCACGTATTGAGCGTGCAAAAAAAGATGTGTTTTTCTTTGTTGATTATTATTTATCTGAATATGCAACAAGCGATTCTGCTTTTTTTCATAAAGATTTAGCTAAAAAAGTAAAAAAGCAAAAGACTTGTAAAATAATAGTTCGCTGGGGACGTGGACTTGCTAAGTCTGTTTGGGCTGATGTTGTTATTCCTCTCTGGTTGTGGATAAATGACGACGTAAATTATGTGGTTATTGTAGGTAATAATCTGGATAAAGCGAAAATTTTACTAATGGATTTGCAAACGGAGTTTTTAAATCCAAAAATAGTTCATGATTTTGGCGAACAAAAAACATTCGGTAGCTGGGAAAATGGATATTTCAGAACAAAAAGCGGATTTACAGCAAAAGCTCTCGGAATGGGACAAAGTCCAAGAGGTTTGCGAAAGGGAGCTCAGCGTCCTGATTATATTGTATGCGACGATTTAGAAGATAAAGATACGGTTAAAAATCCTAAAAGACAGGACGAGGTTGTAAACTGGATAGAAAAGGATTTGCTACCAACAATGGACGGCGAACGAAGAAGATATTTACACCCAAACAATAATTTCGCTCCAAGAACAATCCAAGAGCAATTAAATATAAAGCACCCGAATTGGACGCTCCACCAAATAAATGCTTATGATAAACATTATAAGCCTACATGGGCAGAGAAATACGATAAAAATTATTACAAAGAATTAGAGCAAGAACTTGGTTTGTTAGCAACCGAAGCTGAATACAATAACAAACCTCATATTGAAGGTAAGGTTTTTAAAGAAGAACAAATACAGTGGCTCAAAAAATATCCTCGCTTAAATCAATTTAAGGTAATTGTAGGTTTTTGGGACATTGCTTATTCAGGCAATTACGATTTTAACGCCGTTAGGATTTGGGGACTAAAAGACAAGAACTTCTATTATATAGACGGTTTGGTTCGCCAGTGCAAAATGAACGAGGCTTTAGAATTTATGCACCATTTTCAGTCTAATATGCCTCCTACGGTTGCAATTCATTGGAAGTACGAATCTGCATTCTGGAACGATGCAGTAAAAACAACTATTTCTGATTTTGAACGGATAAAAAATTGTCAGCTTTTTTTGCAAAAAACAGATACACCGAGAACAAAAAAATACGATAGAATAGTTCGTTTGCAAGCATATTATCAAAACAAGAGGGTGTTTTATCCTGAAAATAAAAGGCAGGATAATGACTGTATTACTGGAATGCAACAACTATTCGGAATAGAACCTGGTTACAATACTCCCGATGACAGCCCAGATGCAGATGAGCAAGCAATAAAATATTTAGAGAGGCACATAAGAACAGGAAATTCATCTATTAGAACTGGTAGAATGAAAAGGAATAATAAACGTAAAATTTAATTCTATGGAATTTTTAACAATAGAAGATTTTAAGCATAAAATAACTACAAATGTATTAAATCAAATTACAGATTTAGACAATACTGTTTTAGATGATGCTGAAAAACAAGCAATAGGATTTATTACCGATAGTTTAAGTAATAAATACGACTTTGATTACGAACTTGCTATCACAGGAACAGACCGTCATGTGAATTTACTCCGATGGCTTTTGAATTTGTCTCTATACTTTGCTTATGAACGCATACCAGCAAATCAAGTTCCCGAAAGAATTGTAAAAAACTACGATGATACTGTTGGTGAAATTAGTCTTATTGAACGAGGTAAAAAACAAACGACTTTAAAAGAAGTAATCAACGAAACAACAGATAAACCAAACCATACATTTCGCTGGGGTAGTGATAAAACAAGAACTTATTAAAATCAAATAAAAATGGCATTTATATCTAATTTAAAGACAATTTTCAGATACAAACCAGAAAGCAATAAAAAAGATGTATTCCACAAAAATAATACATTGCAACTTGCCAAAGATTCTGATAAAAAACGAATTTCTATAAAACTCAAAAGAAATAGAGTAATTAGAGTAGAATTAGAAATGGACAGGTTTAAATCGGCTGTTTCACAAGCTGAAAATATAGACAATCCAAATCGCTTAAATCTTTTATCATTTTATAAAGAAATTTTAAAAGATGCTCATTTACTTTCTCAAATTAGAACGGCACATTATACCGTCCAACAATCTAAGTTTATAGTTACTGATGGAACAGAGAAGGAAGTTCCTGAATTACATAACTTATTTGAGACACAATGGTTTACCGATTTCATGAAATTTGCACTTGATGTGGAATTTTATGGGCATTCACTGTTAGAACTTCAAGGACTTGATACTGAATTTTCACGAGCATCAATTATTCCTCGTGAACATGTGGTGCAGGAACAGGGAATTATAAAATTAGATATTTCAGAT
Source organism: Bacteroidales bacterium (assembly GCA_029932195.1). Classification (GTDB taxonomy): domain Bacteria; phylum Bacteroidota; class Bacteroidia; order Bacteroidales; family JAOZQN01; genus JAOZQN01. The sequence goes on from JAOZQN010000050.1 coordinate 15,582, forward strand.
ACCGATGGAATAGAATATAGACCAATTGCAGACCAATTTTATTTATTAGAACTTGGAGATAATTACAGCCTTGGGCTTTTAGAAATTGCAGCGAGGGAAGTTATTTTGAAAAACTACGCAAGAACTGATTGGTCGAGAGCTTCGGAAAAATACGGAATGCCACTGTTATCAATAAGAACTGATGCAACAAACCAAAGTGAACTTGATAACATGGAGAACATGGCTATAAATTTTGGTAGCAATGGTTATGTTATTTTGAACAAAGAAGATGAAATTGAAATAAAGTCAATGTCTGCTGGAGATAGTTTTTATAAAGTTTACGAGGAAAATGCCAATTTTTGCGATGCAAATATTAGTAAATTAATCAACGGTCAAACAATGACTTCCGACGATGGCAGTTCTTATTCGCAAGCAAACGTTCACGAACGTATTTTGAATGATTACACAAGAGCAAGATTACAACGTATTCAAAATATGATAAATGACAAATTATTTCCATTTCTTATTTATCACGGTTATAAATTGGAAGGCAAAAAACTTATTTTTAGCGATATTCTTAATTGGTATGCAGACAAACCTACCAGTTTGGAAACTGATACTGAACTAAAAAAAAAAAGTCAATTGCTCTTAGATATGAACGAGATTTACAACATTTAGCAAAAAACAGTAAAATATTTGATGCTTTTTTAAAATCAATAAAAGGCGTTCATACAGCAAAAGGAATAACTCCAAACAACTTGGAGGTTGCAGAACCACTAATAACAGAACTTGCAACAAAATACGAAAAAGCCGTAAATATAGGCATAGAAAAAAATATTGAATACAAACCTACAAGAACTTATATCAATACCTTAAAACAGGACGTTTGGGTTTTTTCTGGCTTAAAATCGTATATTCAATTAAAAGAAGCAAGTCTTTTGTTATTGAATGACAAAGGCGAACTAAAACCTTTTTATAAATTTAGAGACGATGTTCTTGCTATTCACAAAAAGTATAATCTTAATTATCTTAAAGCAGAATACGAACATTCAGTAAATAGTTCGCAAATGGCGAGTCGTTGGAAACATTTTGAGCATAATTCAGATAAGTATTATTTACAATACAGAACTGCAAGCGATGAAAAAGTAAGAGAAAGCCATAGTATTTTGGATAAAATAACGCTGCCAATTACAGACCAATTTTGGGATAGTTATTTTCCTCCAAACGGTTGGAACTGCCGATGCACTACGGTTCAAGTTTTAAAAAGTAGCTATAAAGCAACAAATTCCGAAACAGCAAACGCTCTCGGTCATCAGTCGCTAACTGTAACAAAATCCGACGGTAGTGTAAATATAAAAGCGACGGCAAATAATCAGATTTTTAAATTTAATCCTGGTAAGCAAGGGGTTATTTTTCCTGAAAATCACCCTTATAAAAAGTATCAAACTCTTGTAAGTGGAAGTTTGCAACCAATAATAAAAAGGGCTTTTGATAATAAAATTAAAATTGAAAGAAAGGAAGTTTTAAATTTTGCAAAAACAAAAATAGTAAATAGGAATTTCAAAATAGGTAGCCAAAAAATAACTATACCAAATACAACTATTAAAAAGAATTTACGACAAGATGTGTGGTTTTTTGATAGAGTAGATGTTATATACAATATTGAAAGTGTTTTAAAGAAAGCTAAAAAAACAGGGACTAAAAAAGTTGTAAAAAGCGATTATACAGAAAGCAAGTGGAAGAGAAAACAATTCGTAAAACAATACATATTTTATGAAAGTGAGTGGAATGGAATAAATCTACAACTTGATATTGAAGAGCTATATAAAGGAGATATAAAACTATATAATATTAAAATATTAAAATAAAAGAAGGAAACACCTGATTTCATTCTCCCAATACCAAAAGATGGGGGTGTTCAGATGTTTCTTAGTGCAAAGATAAAACAATTATTTTTAAATAGCAATTAAATCATAATTAAATTAAACTAAAATGGAAGGAATGAACGAATTTTTCGCAAATCCGAGTTGGATTTCACTTATTGGTATTGTAGTTTTTTTTGGATACCAACTTGTAAAACAATATATTAGTGAAAAAAAACTAAAAATAGAAAAACAAAACAACCAGGATAAAGAAAAATCGGAGCAGGATAAAAAAGAAGCAAGTTATAAAGCTCTTGACAGACTTTCTGATGCAGTGGAACTGCTAATTGCCAAAGAAACAAATAATGTTAATTTGATGACTGCCGAAAATATTATACAGGCAAAACTTAACGAAAGTAAGGCAATTATTAAAAATGAAATAAACAGGATTTTTAAGCAAAATCATAGAGACAATATTAACAGGCAAAAAATAATTAAACAAGCAATTGCCAATGTTACCCGGACCGTTTACGAAAATGATATAAAAAAGCTAAAATCTGTTTATTACAAAAACAAAAATCTTAGTTGCTTTTTAATAAATATAGATAATGGTATATTTTATGACAATTTACTGAAACTATTATTTGCCACAGGAAGCAATGCAGAAGATGAACGTGCAGATATAATGTATTACGTGAACAGCTCGTTTGATACATTTATTTTGAACGGCAAAAAATTTTATAACAATTTATAAATTAATTTATTATGTTAATAAGAAGAATTAGTGGCAAAGTTTTATTTCCAGACCAAGCTGGCTTGAGTAGGGAATGCAATGTTCTTGCTCACCCGAGACTTTTAGATTATGTAGTTATTTCGGAGAAGGCATCGTTACAGCACCCCGAGGAAGGATTTATGGTGAAATGGTCGGATATAGAAAATCTTAATGCAACAACAAGAGAAGAGGCAATAGAAAATTTTACAAGATATTGGTTTACGAAAAATTAATATCGCAATAATTAATAACTTTTAATAACTATAAATTATGAGAAAAAACGAAACACGTAGATTGTTGATTTTAAAAGCTCTCTACGATTTTACAGGAGCAAACACTCGCCGATGGGCTTGTTTAAAACAAATAGCAAAAACAGTGAATATTAAAGGAAAAGATTTTGTAGCTGTTTACGACTACCTACTTGCAGAAGACTTAATAGAACTGTATGGAGCTGGATATACTTGCATGATTACACACGCAGGAATAAAACTTATTGAAGCAAAATTAGATGATGATGAGATAATTAATGGAACTATTTAATAAAAAAAAACTTTGCCAAAGTTTGGAACTTTGGCAAAGTTGAGGCTTATGCAAACGGTAAACTATTAATTAACCGCTTTATATCAAATAGTAAGGCAAGTTCGTGAGTGAGGCTAAATTCGGTAGCTGTGTCCGATTTTAAGTTGTATTCTATTATAAAATCTACACTGGCAAGTATGTTCTCTTTGCTGTCTAAATCTACAAAATTACCTATGCCTTCAAGTGTTTCCTTATTTATTAGCAGGTTATTCATCTAAACCTCCTTTGTTTTTTTTGATATACGCTTCCATTATTCGTATTCGGTCTGTATGATTTTCAA
>JAOZQN010000484.1 GCA_029932195.1 Bacteroidales bacterium
CAAAAACTGGGGGAACTTTTTTTGATGAAATATCAAATTATTAACACCTTACCGTAGGGGACTAACAAGACAACCATAATCACACTGAAAATTAAACACTTACAACTTTTAATAAATGCAACAATAGCACATAAATAGCATTTTTGTTCTGTTTTTATTAAAAATTGTAACTAATTGTTTGATTTTGTTTATATTTATTTGTTCCATAATGAATTGAATCACCTGTAACAATATTAAAAGTATTATTTTCTATATAAATATCTTCCACAACATAATCCCAATAAGATAAATAAAAATTGATAGGAATTGTTTTTATAGTATCGCCTGAAAATCTTATAATATTTACGCTGTTATCATTATTATATGATTGATTTGCTATTATTTGTTGATTATAATCCCAGTCTTTAATATTCAAATATTCAAAACTATTTCCTTTTTCAAAATCAAAAATCATAAATGAGACACACTCTGTTCCGCAAGAACTTCGTAAGATAATATAGGTATCAATTATTGTGTCTAAACTAAAATAACTGTAATAGGAGGTATAAAACTTTTTAATCTCACCTTTGTATGAGAGAAAAAAATCTACTGTATCATTTAGACTTGGACACATATTTATATAATAATAAAAATTAATACTATCATTTTTATAAATAGTATCAAAGTAGCCACATTCACGCTCATCATTACTTGGATCAACTATTGAATTATTTGAACATGAAAAAAATAAAATACTTGTTATAATAATTACAAGTAATTTACTCTTCTGTTTTTTTAATTGCTTTAAAAAATCTATTATTGCAATCAATTTTAATTTCTGTAAAATCATAATATTCACTTTTTGGTTTTCCTTTTGAAAAAAAATCTGCCTCTTTTGTAATGTTTGATTTTGAAAATTGAACAATCAAAGCCGATTGGATACACCACAAGAAATCTTCTTTTTCTAAGTAATTCTTTATTTTTGTTCTTGTTTTATTATATTTAGAACCTGTGTAACCGTCAAATTGATAAATCCATTTTTCTTGTTTTTTATGCCATCGTCTATCTTTTATAACGTCAAATATAGTTTTGTAATTTCTCCGCTTAAACACTATTGAACTTAATCTATTCTTTACAACTTCTCCAACTGCAATTTTACATTTTAAGAACTCTTTTCCTGCACTTGCCTCCGCATAAATAATCCTTGCTAATGCACCAAGTTCGCTTTCTAATTTTATCTCTGTGCAATGATATTTTAAGTCTGGTTTTAAATAGCAATAAAAAAATCTATCTTTACCTAAACTATTTTTTTTTGCTCCTTTTAGTGAAAAATTAGAAATATTAAAGTAGAAATCGCTACTATTTTGAAGGTTTTCTGAAGCAAATTCTGCTGGCTTATATTTTCTTTTTTTCTTATTTAAAACAAGGTAAGTTGCTCCACTTGCAGCTGCACTTATTAATAATCCTGTAAATATATTCATAGCAAAAGTATTAAAAATAATTGTAAAAAACAATAGCTGACTAAAAAAAAAGTCAGCTATCTAAAAACTAAAAAACTAAAAAAACTAAAAAACTTTCATTTCTCCGTATTGATTATATCGGCTTCTTTCGGTTTTAGCTGTTCCTGCATATACTCCAACTATTATATCAGCAAAATGCTCCCATTCCGAACCACCTTTGTAAGTTCCACCCTTTGTTTCGTGCATTATATAAACGATTGATAACTCTGGGTTTGTATCTTTTATAGCTTGTAATTGCTCTATCTTAATATCAGCATAATTTATGCTGTCAATGAATAAAAAATCTATTCCTGTCAGGTTTTCTGGCAGGTTTTTAGAAATATAAAGATTGTCATTTATTGCATCAAAACGTTTGAGTTTATCTACAAAAGTATGATTCAAGCCCTCTTCGGCAGAATAATAAGCAACCTTTTGATTAATGTTTTTACTTAAATATCTTGTAAACTGCAATGCAAACGACGACTTACCTCCCTTTGCTTGTCCATGCACCATCATCATAAATGGATTTGAGGGCTTACCTACAACTTTTGCCCATTTGCCCGAAAAATTGTATATATCAAAGTCTATTTCATCAAGTTGAGCAGATGATATTAATTCGGTTGAACCTAATCCTCTCAATTCACTTTTAGACATTTCTATATCACTATCTTTATCAATATAATTTTCTAATGTTTTTTTAGCAGATTGTATCTTGTTGTAATAAGGGTCGTTTTTTGGTGTTTTTGCTTTATTGATGGCTTTTAACAACTTTTGAGCTTTTTCTTTGTCTTCTTTTCCTACAATATTAGCCTTTCTTTTGAGCAAGGAAACTGTTTTTCGTTGTTTTTCGGAATATGCAATTTCTTTTAAAATTCCTTTGACCTTTTCGCTGGTAGTAATTATAACTTTACTTTTGCCACTATTATATTCTTTGGCAAGAGCTGTTGATATCTCCTCTATTAAAACGGCATATTTTCCTGTTTTTCGGATAGTTTTTTCAAGTGCCGATTTTTCTATTTTTCTGTATAAAGTCAAAATTCTTTTTACTTCAACTTTTTTATTTAGCATCAAATAAAATGACTTAATAATAGAAACTTGCAAATCTACACTATTAACTTTGGTATAAGTGGATTTATCCGATTTAGATTTGGTTGTTTTTGCCTCTTCCTCTTTTTTGTCTTTAAAATCAAGTGAGTGATGTGTAGCGTTGTCAATTAGAGCCTCTTTTTGCTTACGAATAGCAGAACAAAGATTGTGTCCTTCTTTTGTTAATGAAAATCTTGGAGAAGAATACTTATCTTTTTTTTTCATACTGATAAATTTATCAATATTATTTCCTTTTTCTATTTCTTTTTCAAAGATAGTATCTGCATAACTACTCATGTATGACAACTCTTCATTTTCATCTACATTATAGCTTGCTTTCCACGAAGAGTAAATTAAACTGGTTAAAAATGGAGTCAGGTTTTTATATTTTTTCTTTTTCAAAACTAATTCAATAGCCTTTTTGTCTGTAACTCCTTTAAATCTTTTTTTTGTCTCTATTCCTTTTTTTTTCTTTTTTGCCATTTTTAAATAAATTAAAGAGTAAAATTTTTATCAAATAATAATTTATTTTTTTCGCTTAGGTTTTCTTGTTTTAACCGTAAAAAATTTTTTACTAAAGTTGAATTTTACTATTTTTTTTTCAGGAATATCAATTTCTTTTTTCTTTGTTTTTAACATTTCTTGTTGTTTTTTGGTCAATTTTTTGGTTGTGGCTTCTTTTGTTTTTTTCACAAAAGAACCAAAATTCGCAAATGTAACACAGCCTCCAGCTTCAACAGTGGTAGATATTGTGTCTAAAAAAACTTCAATAATATCTTTAATTTCCGCCTTAGTAAATTCATTATTTTTATATTCTACGTCATAAATCCAATCAATTATTGTAGTCTTATTAGCATTGTAGCTGCAATTTTTAGAAGCTCCTGATAATCCTTTGCCTACTTCTTTCGCTATTTTGTTTTTCAACCTTTTTGATATTGCCATTTTGTTTTTTAAGTTATATATTTATAATTTTATTTCTTTAAAAATTTCACCATTCATGGTAATTGTTATTATATGCTTTCGTCCTTTTTTCTTGTATCTGAAATTTAAACGAACTTGCTTATTTATAAGTCTATCCATATATTTAAACGAAACATCAGCGTATTTTCCTTTTTTACCAAGAACATAAGTTTTATCATTAAAGCCTCCTTGTTTTGTTTTGTAATTTTTGTAAGTTCGTGTAGAAACTTCAAATTGATTTTTTCTAAGCTCTCTAAATTTAACATATTCTGGAGCAAAAATATCAACCATACAAGTATAACCGTCTCCTTGTTTGCATACTAATTTGCGTTCGGGTGTTGGTTTGGGTATTGGCTTTTTTCTTTTGTCATTATCAGGTAAAGTCTTTTTATTTTTATCCTTAGAATTAGCAGAAACAACTGCAACAAACTACAACTGTCGTGGTGATAATTCCTGCTGAAATTAATATTCTTTTAGTGCTTTTTTCCATTTTATTTTTTATATTTATCAAGGGTTCTACCAACTGTTCCGTTGAGATTAGCAAACGTTTCTTTACAATCCAATATCGCATTAATGAGGAGAAAATCAATCGTATTTACATAAAAAGCGTGTTTGTCTTCTATATCATAAATATCACCCTCAATAAACCTTTCTAATACTTTAATCATAATTTCTAAAATCTCATTATGATTCTCTTTAAATGCACTGTATAATAAATCATATAGCTCGTCAGTTATTTTTTTTGCATCAGAAATCTTATAACCTTTTCCCACAAAATAAAGACGCATTTCGGTCTGAATGTTAGTCTCGTAAGTTTGTATGATTTTATCAATAGAAACTGAAATTGCAATGAATAATTTTGAAAAATTATCCCTTTTATTTATCTGATTTTCAATAAATTCTTTTGTTATATTTATTGAAATTTTTGTTTTTTCCTTTAATATTATCTTAAATAAATCTGTTTTCGTAGGCTCATTATCAAATTGAATATTGTTTATTTTTCCGTTAAAAAAATCCACTTTGGTAAAAAGTTCATGTTCTAATAGGTTTATTTCTTTTTGCTTCTCCTTTTGTTTCTTACTGAAGTTTCGGAGTTTGTAAATTCTTTATTTAAAGCTCATTATTAATGTG
>JAOZQN010000485.1 GCA_029932195.1 Bacteroidales bacterium
AAGAAATTCTTAACTTAATTGCTAGGTCAAATCATTGTCCTGTGTAGTTACAAAGGGTTTAATATTTCTGATAATTTACAATTAGAGTATTTTCTAAATACTTTGGTTTATGCTTTTTCCGAAGATGCAGATGTAACTCGTAGAGTATCAAACAATTTACCAAACGGAGTAACTGCTAATTCTAATGCAATTTCTTATAATAGTGCAGATACTTTTCAGGTTATAATAAAATGTAGGAATTTAACAAATCAAGCAATAAGCGATTTGGAAATTAATGAAGATATTAAAGAATATTTTACTTTATTTGAAATTGATTCTGATGAGAGTTTTGTTTTTGATACAGCAAATAATGTTCTTACTTTTCAAGAAGTGAGTCTGCCCGCTTTTAGCGAAAAAGAAATTATTTATAATCTCATCACGCCAAGTGCCGAAGATTCTATTCATACCGAAGTTAATGATTTTATAAGTTGGAGCACTTATATATATCCTTCTTATAGCACAATAAATTATACTTCTGAAAATGGGTTTCATAAATATTATAACTACCGAAATTTTGCCGACCTTATGTTTAGTGCAGAAGTTGTTGCCGATGCCGATTTTACAGAAGATAATCATTATTTAAAATATGGATATGCTCCCTACACCGTTTCTACACACATAGAAAATAAGGAGCGAACTTCTGCAATGTCAAGCATATACACACAATTTATCCCAATGGACGTGCCACTTTATAATGTGGACAGAAGTTTGAATATCCCAATTTTGAAAACTCCTGGTGGACATTACGTAGATATTCTCAGAGGAAACGAAAATTCTACGAATCCAATTTACGATTTAGACAGCGACGGACATCCAGATGTGTGGTTAGACACAGCTTCAATTTATCCAAAAGGTTTTACCGTAGAAATAGATTCTGTTTATTGGATAAATCCTTGGGAACATCTAAGAGAGTCGGATACGCTTTATTTTGAGGATATTAACCACGACGGAGTTCACCCTTTGGACACAAACAGAGATGGAATTGTTGATATTGCTTCGCAAGAAGACAAAATTAGAGTTTGGAAAGTAATTTGGGAAATTGAGGAAATACCTGCTTATCAGGTTTATGAACCGTTTTGTTCTTATACGCTTTGGCTTGATGTTCCTAATTTATACTCGCTTTCGTCGGGTGTGGCTTATGCCGAAGGAACTTTGGAAACCGATTTAGAAGAAATGTTTTATCCTTATACTGATGACTTAAACTCTGCCAATTTGTCAGACACACTTTGGTCTCACTGGATGAAACGAGACGAAAACAACGATATAGAATATAAACAGCTCGTAAAACAAACAATAGACGACCAAGAAATGATTAATTATATTGATACAGCATCGATAAATTACAGCCCGTTGCCAAATGATATAATTTACGGAACTGTGCCAGTCCCTCGTAATGAGTTTGTTGCAGTAATTTTGCTCGGCGGCGAAGAAATTGATATGTATAATCCGAAACCAGAAAATTCTTTGTATTCAAATATAAGTTACAAAACTATTTTTAACGAAGATATGCTTTCGCCTCTCCCAACAATGTATGTTCACATGGATAGAGGACATTATTACGACCATTTTTCATTTACGCATCTCACTCAAAATCCGAAATTTACAGACCAAGTTCAAGATATTCGCATGACTACTCTTCCTCTTTATGGAGAAGCTAATTTGCAATTTAAAATTGATGTGGCTACTGAATATTCTTACTATTGGGTGCGAAATTTTGGCTACGATGTAGATTTTAATGACCCTTCTTATGAATTAGACGGAGTTGAAAACTTTGGAGATGGAATTTTTGGATACATGGTTTACGATATTCCAAAAGGATATGGCGATTATTCAATAACATTGCCTCTTAAAGAAGACGGAACTTATGATATTGACTCCATTGTTAAAATTGATGACGAATTATTTGCCCGCTGGATTGACAACGAAAATACTGGCGACTCAATAGAAATTTGGGAAGATAATTTTAAATATTCCATTTTTATCCCTCAACTTCTTGTGCCTCCAGCAATGGACGACGATAATTTTGATGGCATAAATGACTGGATTGACGACCGAGGAGATCGTTTTTATAATCATAATAATCAGGAAGATAGATTTATGCTTGGTAATGGAGCGAGCTATCCCGATTATCCGGAAGTTCCATTTACTGACCCCGTTTATGGACTTGTTACTTCTGGTTGGTATCCAGGAGCAGACGAAACCTACGGAGACGATGATTACGAACAACTTGGAAAAACGGAAATAACCATAAACGCAGTTTACAACGGAAACGGACATGAAGGACCTGTTGAATTAAGTAAAGGAGGCTGGCTTGCCCTTGAATCGCTCAATGGAGGCTCGCCATATACTGTTTTTTCTCATGCCATAAATGGTTATGCACAAGGAGTTAATCCTCAAATTTATTCTTATGCAACGCCTTCGGTAACTCATTTTGGAATAGACACAACTTATATCCGACACCATATTTACGATGCCAACGAACCTCACACTTTTGACAGTAAATTTGACCCATATTTTGCTGCTTACGGATACGAAAATGCCGCCGCAAAAATATATGTTGGAGGAAACGACCCTTGTAGCTTAATTGAACCAGACATAACAATGTCTGCAATTATTGACCCAGAATATAGACATACAACAGTTACTTTAATTCCAAATGCAGACCCCGAAAATCCTGTTTTAGAGGACTATCCAATGGAGGTTGAAGGAGTTTTTGTTGAACTAAAAATTGACTTAACTAACAGTAGCGATTATTTTTGGAAAGATATTAATATTGAAACACTTATAGGAAATAATCTTGGCGAAACAGAAATTGTGATGGATTATTTTGCAATTCCCCGCCCATTATTACCAAACGAAGATATTAATACTTTTTCTGCCGCTTGGAATGGAGAAAATACTGAAGGCGAAGTTCTTTTAACTCTTGGTAACCAGATACCAATATTAGAATCTTACCGAAGAGCATATTATGTTGTGCTTCTTAAAGTTGATGAAAATCTTGAAAAAGGAGTTTACGATATAGCTTTTGACTTTACTGCAACAGAAGAGGATTATGCACAAACTCACAGCGAAGATATTACTTTTGAAATTCCAAAAGCAAGTTTTAGTATTTCGGCAAGAGACGACGCAGGAAATATTACTGAATATCAGCGATTTATTATTGGACAACAAGACCTAAATTCATTAATTGTAGAAATTAGCCCCGATTTTGAGCCAACAGAAGACGCTAGATGGGCAGACTACAACTTAAACGAAACTCATTTTGATACAATACCTACCTTATCAACGAGTTATAAAGGAGAAACGGAAGAGATTAAATTATCATCATTTAAAAATTTTCCAAATCTTGATACTTTAAATATATTTATTCTTGAACAAGGAGTTGTAAATACTTACAAAGAGCCGAATTATACTTATTTATCTGAATATCAAACTCTTAATTATGATTATCTCGGAGAAAATGATGATAAAGTAGTAAACAGAAATATTGCCGTTTCAGCTATTGGTCCACAACTAAAAGTAGAAAAAAGGATTTCTAAAATTAATAAAACTTCATATCCATTCTCAGCATCTAAAGTAAATGTTTACGATATTTTGGAAGTAGAAACGGAGATAAAAATTTATAGTGTAGGTAATGATATGGCTACTGATGTTGTTGTTGATTTATACAGAACAAGCGATTTTATTATTGATAAAAATTCTTTACCAGTGGGAGTAACACTTACAGATGAGACAATTATAATAGAAGCAGGAGACTTTTTGCCTGGAGAAATAAAAACTTATTATTTAACTTTTATTCCAAATAATAAAGAAGCAACAACAGTAGAACCGAGCAATATATTATTTACTGGAAGTATTACCAATTATCTTGGAGCATTGGATAACTTTGAATATGAAATATCTGACAAAGAAATTTTGGAGGTTATGGTTTCCGAACTTATAGCAAATAATATGTATTTTGTAAACAATGAAATTACAACATCTGCCAATCAAATAGTTTATAATGTGAATATTTCAAACTATGTTATGGAAAGTAAAGAAGTGCTTATAACAAGCTATGCTGTTGTAAATAAGGATACTGTTCATGTAGGAAAAAGCCATCATAATTTTAATAAAGGAGAGACAAAAGAAGTTGGTTTTAATTATTATGTTCCAAGAGGCACTTATTATTTAGAATTAATTGTTATTATTGATGAGAATAAAGAGATAGTAGAATTTAGTAAATCTAATAATACAATTAAGACAAAAGTTGTTTTAGATGATGTGAAACCAGAAATTATAGAAATATATAACTATCCTAATCCATTTAAAGATAATACAACCATAAATTATTTTGTAAAAGGCGAATTTTCCGAACTTGACGTTTCTATTTACGATACCAAAGGTAAGTATATTAGCCAATATTCTAGTTCTGCTGAAATGGGACAAAATAAATTAGATTTGAATGGTTTACATTACCAGACAGGAACTTATATTTATTTAATAAAAGCCACACGTCCAGATGGTAGCATTCAAAAATATGATGGAAAATTGATTAAGGAATAAAGTTAAATTTTTGATGGCGTAAATTAAAGGTGACTTTAGTTATAATTGTTATATTGCTAAATTGT
>JAOZQN010000486.1 GCA_029932195.1 Bacteroidales bacterium
AAATAAATTCATTTTTTCAATATTTCTCTCACTCTAAATCCTGTAGAGCCATTTTAAATGATAAAAATACAATTCAAAAATCAATCCAAAAATATATTTTGGATATTTTCATCTTAATTTACATTTTTAACTGCAAAGGTAAAAATATTTTATTAAAATTATTATTTATCAAAAAAAACATTTTTTTAAACTAAGTTTTTTTACTCTATTTTTAGTTATAAATATTTATTTTACTTCAAAAACTGTTATAACATTTTTCTGTTTTTCTCTTATCTGCCCTTTAAAGTCGTGTCTTTTTCCTTTATAAATTATTGTTATATTGAATCTTACAGGGTCTGGTGTATCGGTGTCTTGTTTTATGCAATGCTCTACACTAATAGTATAATTTCCTTTTGCTGGCTCTTCCCAAAAAGCATTTTCTTGTGGTGTTTTTGTCCACAAACTTTGTGAAAACCTGTTTGTATTTGCATCAACATCAAGTGTTCCCACTCCTCCGTTACAACTTTGAGTAAGAGCCAATGCCCAAACAATTTTCCCACAAGGGTCTGTTACAAGTAAATCTAAGTCGTCTAAGGTTTTCCACTGCAAATTAATTCGCAAATCGCCTCCTTCTCCCTCAAACTCATCGTCTGATGGTGGCGGAGGCGGTGGTGGATTTTTGCTCAATGGAATTGTCCTTTTTTCTTGTGTATCAAGGTTTTTAATTTTCTGATTATTAACTTTTCTGCTATTTGTTCTATATCCACTTTTTGAGGCTACAATAGAAATTTCATCGTCGGGAAAAACGTTTGCTACAGTAAAAATTCCATTATTATTACTCATTTCGTTGGAGACAAACTTCCCGTTTATAGTTATTTTATTATTCACTCCTACAAGCGGATTTTTTCCATCAGTATTAATAAAAGTCAGTGTTTTATTTTTAGGTCGTAGATAAATAATCCTCTCATTTTCAGAAAGTTTCACGTATTTTTCTACAATATAACTTGATGTTATAGTATCATAATAAAATTCTTTTGAAACTTCAATGTGCATTTTTTCAGTTATCCTAATATCTTTAAATGCCCCCTTCCCTACTCCATTGGTGTTTGTTGTAACAGTAAGAATTTCAGACTCTAATATTAGATTAGCTTTTGCATTTGGTATTACTTCTTTTGTTCGTAAATCTTTTACAATAAAAGTTATCATTTCTTTGAGTGGCTCTAATTCCAAAACTCGCTCATTATCAATAGATAGAAGCCTTGCAACTATATCCGAAATTGTATCGTTTTTATAAGCATTTTTTGAACCAACAACCTCAATATTTAAACAATAAGCAACATCATCAAAAACAACAGTTCCGTTTGCATCAGAATTTGCTTCTTGCGTATTTCCTTTATCGTCTATAATAATAACTTTTGCATTAGGAATTGGTTGCTTGTCGTCCTTATCAATAACCTGAAAATCAATAGAAATAGTCCGTTCTGCAAGTTCCAAAACAGTCTCTTTTTTGTCTTTTAATTTAAAGAAATAAGGCATCAAACTATCGCTCATAAAACAATTATTTGTTGCTTCCACTTCGGCATAATCTTTTGAATAAAATAAGCGAGCATAAAACGTGTAGCTCACATCTTTAAACACAACTATTCCTTCCGCATTTGTGGTGTCGCTAAAACTAATTGTATCGTTGAAAAAGGCTTTTTTTTGCTTAAAATGGATAAAGCTCCTATCCACATACGAAAAATTGACATTTGTGCCTGTAAGAATTGTTTTATCTGCTTTATTTACAGTTTTAAAAACAATATCTTTTTCAAATCTAATCAATAAAATTAGAGGTAGCAATAGCAACAAAAAAAGTAGCAACCACCAATATTTTCGTCTTTTTAGTTTAATTATATAAACTTTTGATTCGTCTTCGTATGTAAAATTTTCTTTTGTTTTCATTTTAGTTGTATTGTTAGATTTATACTTGTGTCTGAAACTTTTAGTATTCGGTCATCCAATATTTGCCAACAACAAGCTTTGCTATTAAATAGTTTCCTCTTAAGTCCGTATTTCCACTATTTTTAATATAATAATTTGCAACATAATATTGGATTTTAAATTGCATATAAAATTTATTTATGATATAGAGCCGTGTGCTTATACCTGGGCTTAATGTAAAGGTTCCTTTATCTATAATTTGATTATTCTTACCAAATTCTAAAACACCATAACCAATACCACATAAAATTTCAAAAATGAATGGTCTTTTCGAAATTATTTGCCGTGAATAATCGAATCCAATATGTAAACCAGAATAAAACCATTACAGCTTATTAAAGTATCTTCAATTTGCACAAAAAATGGTTTAGTTGTTCCAGAAGAATTAATTACATTCATATAGTGACCTAATGAATTTTTATTAAATTTCATCTCTGCTATTCCTCCAAAAATTATGGCATTTCCTAACACTTTATTATTATAATCTGGATACCAACTTCCAAAATTGAGACCATAATAAATTCCTTTTCTACTTTTGCTTATCTTAACATTTTTAAGTTTATTTTTATTCTGTTTTTGTCTATTAATTCGACTTTGAGAATTTGCAAAATTTGCAAAAAGTAAGATCGTAATAATTAAAAGTAAGCTCTTCATTTTAATCAAGTTATTGTTATTAAATTTATAAATATTTTCATTTTTTTTCGTCCTCATAAATTATTTCTAAAAAAGGAACTCCAGAACTATCTTCTCTATATTTTAAAACAGTAATAGTTGAGTAGTAATTAGCATTCCAGAAAAAAGCACTTGTTTCTATTATTGCTTCATGTATTCCATCATTGTCCCAATCATAAAATTTAAGTTTTCCATAATCAGCACCTATTGCTTCTCCAATAAGCTCTCCACTCTCCTTAAAAACAGGAGTATATGTAATATATCGGTCTGTTGCTCCTGGATAATCTTTTATAAATTCTATTTTATCAAATGGATTTTTAAAATCCCAATAAATACAATACCCAAAATATAGAGAAAAAACCGTTATTAATACAATTAAAATATTTTTTTTCATTTTGAGAGCTTTAAAAACGAGCTATCTCCATAACTCAAAATTCTGAAATTATTTTTTAGTGAGTAGTTATCAATTTTTGATTCGTCTTCGTATGTAAAATTTTGTTTTGCTTTCATAGTTTATTAACTTGGAAATGGAATAAGTATTGAATCTTTTCTAAAAGCCCTATTTGATGACTTTCCTAAGCCTGGATATATTGTATCACCTGTGCTTGGATTTAGATAAGTATCAAACCATAATCTTTTTTCATATAAAAATTTTCCAGGAACTGCATGGGCAATTGCATAAAGATTAATTTCCCCTATCATTTGATGAGGCACTTCAGTTGTTAGTTGATTATATTGAGTTGGACTAAAAATTACCGTATCTTGATATGTAAAGTTACCAGATTCATCATATTCAAAATTACCTGTATAATATAATGGTTCTAATGTGGGAGTTATTATTGCATAATAATTTTCTGAAGAAACATTTTGGTTACCAAGATAGATAAAAAAACTGGTTAAGTTTTCACCAACTTGACTTACATTTCCCGAAAAAAAAATAAGGACTTTATGATTTATAAGTTTAAAAACACTTATCCCGCCTCCTAATGGTTCACTAATTATAGTATTCCCTGCATAAGTTATCGTATCTATTTGTAAATTTGAAACTGTAGCAGAAGATTTTTCGGTTAGTCTAGTGGAACCAAAATAATTTAAATTCCATCCAAATCCTTCCATAATACTATCAGAATAATTCTTATAATAAATATATTTCCCCACATTTTCTTTTTCAAAAACAACTTCAAAATCCTCAATAAAAATATCTTCAAAAATATAATCTCCTGCCAAATCTGTTGTTGCAACATAACTTTTTTCTGCTCCATTAATAGTTATTGTAACTCCTTCTTTTGTAGCCTTATCTCCAAATTCATTTAAAATATAAACGTGCCCTTTTATATTTCTTTTTTGATTTCTTTTGCTACAACCTACTCCTATTATCAAAAATAATAGGAATAATATTAAAAATTGTTTTTTCATTTTAACGTTTTTTTTGCCTTTACATATAAATAATTGTGAGTAAAGAGATTTAAAAATTAACTGTAATCTTTATTTGGTTTAATTCTTAACACAGCAACCACCAATATTTTCGCTTCTTTAGTTTAATTATATAAACTTTTGATTCGTCTTCGTATGTGAAATTTTGTTTTGCTTTCATATTTTAATTTTAAATAACTATGGATAAATAATAAGAGGAAGTCTTTCTCCATATGATGGTTTTCCTAATCCTGCTACATCTTCTTTTTTCTTGTCAAAACCCGAAATAGACATATCTGTTCCATCAATAAAAAAAGCAAGCATCTGTTTAACAAATTAATTTAATTGAAGTCCTTTGCTACCAAAAATCTTTAATTCGCTGAATATATGTTCAATAACACTGAAGAGTAGTGTCATCTCAACATATCTAAGAAATAAAATAATACCACCTCTACCAGAAGTTTTTGTAATTTTGTTGTCCATAAGAAAGAGAGTTTTAACACCCAAAAGGAGTGAGTTCGTTATTTGTTTTGACGCATGTAAGATAATAATTATCTGAAGTTTCGGAGTTTGTAAATTCTTTATTTAAAGCTCATTATTAATGT
>JAOZQN010000487.1 GCA_029932195.1 Bacteroidales bacterium
TGAGTATTTTAATAATTTTGTATAACGCAGAGTTTTGGGTTTATAGGAGTGCCCTGTAGTTATTCTTTTCTGATATTATACTAATTAGTGTGCGTCCACAAAGTCCGAAAGGACGACCCTATTGATAACCCACGATGATAATCGTGGGCTGCAAATAAGTTAGTTCCAAAAATATTGTAGGAATAGCCA
Source organism: Bacteroidales bacterium (assembly GCA_029932195.1). GTDB lineage: Bacteria > Bacteroidota > Bacteroidia > Bacteroidales > JAOZQN01 > JAOZQN01. The sequence continues at coordinate 190 of JAOZQN010000487.1, forward strand.
ACTTTGTGGACGCACACTAATTATTACAAACAACAAAATAGCTGTAAGTGGATAACGCTTACTGGCATTTCGTCTGAAATCTTTTATATATTTTGGAACTTTGTATAACTTAGAAAAACAAGATTTTATATGAAAATCAGCCTGCAATGGTCTGCTATCTGCGACAAATTATTTTACAAATTACAGAATTTATTCTCATTTATTTTAGTTTTATATAGTTATATTAATAAGAGTGTTCGCAATCGTTTGCGTAAATAAATATTCTTAAATACTTGATTATTTGTTATTTATTTTTTAATTTTACAGTTGATTAAAAAACAATATTTTAAATTTTATAAAAGATAACAATAAATTTTAACCCATGAAAAATCTCAATCTTAAAAAAGTAATTTTCACTTTACTCTCGTTTTTAATTCTCGTAAGTGCCAACGCACAAATATACGACCCCGAAGGCATAAATATGCCAGGAAGTTGGGATGAAAATGCAGGGGTATGGAATCAGCCTCCTACAAACTCTGTTTTTGCAAGTTCTACACAGGCAGGTGGAGATATTCAGTTAAACACTGTAACAAACAATTATCAGACAATTTTTTCTACGCCAATAGATGTTGCCGCAGGGAGTTACGAATTTCTTTATTCAAGTGGAGCAACAGGAGACGAGTGGAATAATAAATGGACAAATGCTTCATTTACATTAAATTCAATTTCAAACCTGTCTTTTAATGGAGTAGATAACAATACAATAACTCTCAATGACAATAAGTTTTACATAATGAATTGGGAAAATACTGGTTATGCTGATACTCGTGCCATTTTTATGGAACTTGATGCCGAACCAGTCTCAATTACAGATGTTTCGCAAAATATTTCTATCCCAGACCCCGACCAAGATGTAACAATAACAGTTACAACGGACAACAGTCCTACCGAAAATATTTATGTTTGTTATACTACAAATGGCTGGGCAAATTCGTCTGTTACGGCTTGCAATTTTACAGCCACTACGGGGACTGCCACAATTCCAGGACAATCACAAGGCACTGATATTGAGTATTATGTTTTTACAACTTCAGTTTCAAATCCAACCGCAGATTATGATTTAATTACAATTAATTTTGATAATAATGGAGGTTCAAATTATAGTTATTCTGTTGTAGAAGTGCTTACTTGCGAAGGAGTGGGAGGAGTTCTTACCACTGATCCAATTTTCCCAATGCACGATGGAAATGTTGTAATTACTTTTGATGCGACTGGTGGAAACGGTCAGCTAATGAATTATGAAGGAGATATTTATGCACACACAGGACTTATTACTTCCGAAAGTGAGGGAAACAACGATTGGCTATATGTAAACTCTGAATGGGGAGTTAATGATGCAGAATTTCTTTTTACAGAAATTGATGATAATTTATACGAACTTTCAATAACAGATATTCGTGCTTTTTATGGAGTTCCTGCCGAAGAGGATATTTATAAAATAACAATGGTAATTCGTGCAGATGAACCAATTGCTCCCGAAGAACCAGATAATTTTCTTGTAGCAAGAAATGCTGATGGTAGCGATTTTCACTTAGATATTTATACCGAAGGACTAAATGTGAAAATTGCAAGTAATTTAAAAAAAGACCCACTTGTGCCTATTAATGACCAAGTTGCAATCTGTGTTTACGCTCTTGATGCTACTTCAATAAATTTAAAAATTGATGAAATTCCGGTTGCTTCAATTGATGATTTGCATCTTATGTATGGCTTAAACACAGGAGATTACACATCTGGAATGCACGAAATAGTTGCAATTGCCGATGACGGAACTAATTTTGCCTACGACACAACTTGGTTTTATATAAGAGGCGATGTTGTTATTGAAGATTTGCCAAATGGTATGAAAAAAGGTATCAATTATATTGATGAAACAACTGTAACACTGGTTCTTCATGAACCTTCGCATGATAAAGAATTTGCTTTTGTAGTTGGTGATTTCAACAATTGGACTGCCTCTGACAACGGTTACATGAAACGAACAACAGATGGAGATTATTATTGGGCAACTATTTCGGGTTTAACCGAAGGGACTGAATATGCCTATCAATATTATATTGATGGAGAGTTAAAACTTGCCGACCCTTATTGTGAAAAAATCCTTGACCCTTGGAACGACCGTTGGATTCCTGAAACGACTTATCCAGACCTAAAAGATTATCCTTGGGATATGACTTTGGGAAATGTTAGCGTCTTACAAACAGGACAAGAGGATTACAATTGGGTTGTTGAAGATTTTACACCCGTAGCAGTTGGAGGAACTCAGTCTAATTTAATTATTTACGAATTATTAATTAGAGATTTTGTAGAAAGTAAAGATATTAAAGATGTTATAGATACTCTTGATTATCTTCAAAACTTGGGAGTAAACGCCATTGAACTTATGCCAATTCAGGAATTTGATGGAAATGATAGTTGGGGATATGCTCCGAACTTTTATTATGCCACCGACAAAGCTTATGGAACAAAGGACGATTACAAACTTTTTATTGATGAGTGTCACCAACGAGGAATTGCAGTAATTATGGACGTGGTTTACAATCACATGTATGGAAGTTCGCCGTTTGTGCAAATGTATTGGAATAGTAACACTAACGAACCTGCCGCAAATAGTGCTTGGTTTAACGAAGAAGCAACTCACCCTTACAGCATTGGATACGATTTTAATCACGAAAGTGGACATGTAAGAGAACTCGTAAAAGATAACCTAACTTATTGGATGACAGAATATAAAATAGATGGTTTTCGTTTTGATCTTTCAAAAGGATTTACTCAAACAAATTCTGGTGGCGATGTTGGTGCGTGGAGTGCCTACGACCAGTCAAGAGTTGATATAATTATGGATTATTATAATCATACAAAATGGGTGAATCCTAATGCTTATTTTATTTTAGAACATCTTTCCGAAAATGACGAAGAAAAAGTTCTTGCAAATGCAGGTTGTATGCTTTGGGGTGTTATGACTACACAATTTACACAAACAGTAATGGGATACGATAGTAATCACGATTTTTCTTGGGCATCTTACACCGAAAGAGATTTTTCTTATCCTAATTTAATCCCATACATGGAAAGCCACGATGAGGAAAGACTTATGTATGAAACTGTTACTTATGGAAATGGATTTGCAGGAGACACAACTGCATCTTTGCAAAGAATGGAGGCAATAGCCACAATGTATATGACAATTCCCGGACCAAAAATGATTTGGCAATTTGGAGAAGTTGGATACGATGAAAGTATATTTTTATGTTGGGACGGTTCTTTTGACCAAGAATGCAGAACATCATCAAAACCAATTCATTGGGAATATATGAATGATACAAGAAGACAAAAAGTATATTGGACTTATGCTGGAATGGCTAAGTTAAAAACTGAAAATCAAGCGTTTATAAGTGGTAGTTTTGGACAAGACCAAAGCGGACTTGGTAAAAAAATGTGGGTTTCCGATGCTTCAATGAATGTTTCGGTAACAGCAAATTTTGCAACCAATGGTTTTGATATGGCTCCAAGTTTTCAGCATACAGGAACTTGGTATAACTATTTTACAGGCGAAAGCATAGACGTTTCTGACGCAGGTGGACACACCTTATATTATAATCCTGGCGATTATTATGTTTTTACAGATGTTCAACTTGACAGACCTTATGCCAATTTGCAATTTAATGTTAAAAACACAAGTGCCGAAAATATTGAAAATGCAAATATTACAATTACAGGCTATGGTTCGTCCAATACAGATGTTTCTGGAAATACAGATTTTATTTATGGAACAAACACAACCGTAAATTACATCGCATCAGCCACAGGCTACACCTCCGAAACAGGAACTTTTACAATGGGAACAGACGACCAAACGGAATATGTTATTCTTGAGGCTTCAAATAATATTGATAAAATTGAAGCATCAGATATAAATTTATTTCCAAATCCAGCAAATAAATTTATTACAATCAAAAGCAACCAATTGTATGAAATAAGTATCTATAATATTACAGGAAGACAAGTAAAATATATTAATATGACTTCAAATAATCAAACTATTGATTTGTCTGGCCTTTCGGCAGGTGTTTATACTTTTACCTTCAAAAATGATTCAAATATTGAAGTTAAAAAAGTAATTGTAAAATAATTTTTAGACAAAACACTTTCCAACGTGCCAAAAGGCACTTGGAAACGTGTATTTTACTAATGGGCATTCCTAAAAACTCAAAAATCAAGGCTTTCAAAATTCTTAAAGTTTGAGTTTACTCCTGTAAATGAGTATTTTAATAATTTTGTATAACGCAGAGTTATGGGTTTTTAGGAGTGCCATGGACTCAATAACACAATCTTTTAATAATTAATTAACTGAAGTTTCGGAGTTTATAACATCTTAAATATCAAAAAGTTAAAAA